>CBDUBK010000070.1:0-7997 GCA_965365375.1 uncultured bacterium
TGGAGTCGATCTCACGATTCACGCCTCACGCCTCACGACTACCGACTACCGACTACCGACTACCGACTAAAAACTCATTTGTTAAGTCTGTGGGCACCCCCTTTGATTCCCCCAACTCTTCCTTAATTTGCAGGTGATAAAATTGCCTGCTATGTCTTTTTTTATTTCCAGATATTTTTATGGTGACTACGGTGACAAGGAAAACACCGGATCCACCCCCACTTCCGGTAAGTCTGCCGCTAATGAATGGCCGCTCTGGGAAGTTTTCATCCGCAGCAAACAGGGTCTCGACCATAAACATGTTGGTTCACTTCATGCCGCTGATGCGCAGATGGCGATAGAAAATGCACGCGATGTGTATACCCGCCGCCTTGAAGGTGTAAGCATCTGGGTGGTGGAAAGCAAATTCATTCATGCTTCCAACCCGGATGAAGCGGAAAGTTTTTACGAGCCGGCGCAGGACAAGGTTTACCGCCATCCCACTTTTTATGATCTGCCTGATGAGATCAAACATATGTAAGCTATTAAAGATTGCAGATTCTGAATATGAGTACCAGTCTATTTTTATATACACTTCACCTCGCGGATAACGCACTGATCCTCGGACAGCGTAATGCCGAATGGACCGGGCACGGACCCGTATTGGAACAGGATATCGCCATCACCAATATTTCCCTGGACCTGATCGGGCAGGCACGCAATTTTTACCAGCAGGCCGCTAACCTTTATAATGGATTCAGCGATGCAGATAAAAACAAAGTAGATGCTTTCATTCCGCGTTTATGGAAAACTTTCAACCGCGAACTGCAGGAAGATGATCTTGCCTTCCTGAGAGATGAACACCAGTTCCTGAACCTGCTTATTTGTGAATTACCCCGTGGTGACTGGGCGCAATCAGTATTGAGACAATTTCTTTTCAGTACCTACCAGTATTATTTATATGAGCACCTGCAGCAAAATTCCGGAACAGATCTGGCTGCCGTGGCAGAAAAATCTTTGAAAGAAACCACCTATCATTTACGATGGAGCGGTGAGTGGGTGATCCGTCTGGGCGACGGAACAGAAGAAAGCAGGAAAAGAATTTTAAATGCTCTCTCAGATCAATGGCCATTTACAGGTGAAATGTTTGACATGACAACTTACGAATTGGAAAGTCTTCAACATGTAAATGCTGAAATGTCTTCCATTCATGCAGAATGGAACAAAAAAATTGAAGCTGTATTTAATGAAGCCGGTTTAGAAATCCCCGCTTCAAAATGGATGCAGTCTGGCGGCAAGGAAGGAAGGCATACTGAATACATGGGTTACCTTCTTTCAGAAATGCAAACTTTGCAAAGGGCCTATCCCAATGCTACCTGGTAAATCATGGTGGATGAAACAACAAATAATATCATCAGCCGGCAGGAAACCGAAAAGAAAAATATTCTTGCCTTACTGGAAGAAGTAAAAGATCCGGAAGTACCTGTATTGTCCATCCTCGACCTTGGTATTGTAAGGGGAATTGAGGTCATACAGGAGAACGGCCAGCCGCCCCTTATCCATATCATTATTACCCCAACTTATTCAGGATGCCCTGCCATGGATGTGATCTCCATGGATATCCGTCTTAAGCTGATTGAAAAAGGATACCGGAATATCAATATCCGCCAGCAACTTTCGCCTGCGTGGACTACCGACTGGATGACGGAATCGGGTAAGGAAAAATTAAGATCATATGGCATAGCACCTCCCAATCCCAAACAACAATTCTGCACCGATGAAATGTTCAGGGAAGAAGCCGTTGCCTGCCCCCGTTGCCAGTCATACCACACCACCCTCATCAGCCAGTTTGGCTCAACTGCATGCAAGGCCATGTACCGCTGCGAAGACTGCAAGGAAGCCTTTGATTATTTCAAATGCCATTAAGGCCATCATTCTATATTTGTTTATGGATTTTATTAAAAAACTGGATGCATTGTCCAAACAGGTGCAGGACAGTTTTGGTTCATTAACAGCCGGTCAACTTAACTGGAAACCTGAAACGGGCAAATGGAGCATCGGTCAGTGCCTGGATCACCTGGTGGTTTCCAACAAAACTTATTATCCAACCTTTGACAAGGTATTGGATGAAACTTACCATTTATCTATTCTTCAAAGATTCAATCCTTTCAAAAGATCATTCGGAGGCATGATGATCAGATCACTCGGACCCGGATCAGCAAAAAAATTCACCGCACCGAAAATTTTTGAACCTACATCCAGTGATGTAAGAGCAGATATTGTTTCCGTATTTGTTTCTGAACAAACCCAGCTCAAAAATTATTTCCAACAGCTTTCAAATAAGGACATCCATAAGACCGTGATCGCTTCACCTGTCTCAGGGCTCATCACCTATTCACTCAATGATGCCATGGAGATCATTTCCGTGCACGAGCAGCGGCATGTGAACCAGGCACTCAAAGTTTTTCATTTACCTAATTTTCCCATGACATGAATCCAGTTTTATTCGAGATCAAAGATGGTATCGGTTTCATTACGCTGAACCGACCCGATAAATACAATGCTTTCAACCGTGACATGGCCCTTCAAATGCAGGAGCATTTAAGATCCTGCGCGAACAAAGAAGTACGCTGTGTTTATATCACCGGTGCAGGAAAAGCTTTCAGTTCCGGCCAGGACCTGGAAGAAGTGGTTGACCCTAAGGGTCCCAGGATAGAGACCATACTCGGTGAACATTACAATCCCATCATCAGGTTGATCCGTAAACTTGAAAAGCCTGTTGTTGCCGCGGTAAATGGAGTGGCTGCAGGTGCCGGCGCTAATATCGCTCTAGCCTGTGATGTGGTGGTGGCCAGCAATACCGCTTCCTTTATACAGGCATTTTCAAAAATCGGTCTCGTTCCTGACAGTGGTGGCACCTATATTTTACCAAGACTGATCGGCTGGCAAAAAGCCAGTGCGCTGATGATGCTTGGAGAAAAAATCTGGGCAGAAGAAGCGGAAAGAATGGGGATGATCTTCAGGGTGATTGATGAAGCGCAGTTCCAGGCTGAATCATTAAAGATCGCAACCACTCTCGCGGCCATGCCAACCAAAGGCCTCGCCCTGACCAAACAACTGCTGAACACATCCATGGTCAACAATTATGAAGAGCAGTTGCACGATGAAGAGATCTACCAGCAGCGTGCAGGTAAAACAGCAGATTATAAAGAGGGGGTGGATGCATTCCTTCAAAAACGAAAACCCGAATTCAAAGGAGAATAATTTTAAAATCTAAATCAACCGGAATGCAAAATGATGTGCTGGCCAATGATGTGGTGAACCATATGATGAAACATGACCTGTTCAGCCAGTGGCTGGGCATTGAAGTGATGGAGGTGAAAGAAGGTTACAGCCGCATCAGGATGACACTGAGGGAAGAAATGATCAATGGTTTCGGGATCATACATGGTGGTATTGCCTTCGCGCTGGCTGACAGCGCCTTCGCTTTTGCCTGCAACAACCGTAATAATCTTTCTGTAGCGCTTGATACCAGCATCACTTTTACCAAAGCCACAAGACCAGGTGATGTATTGACCGCAGAAGCAAAAGAACTTCACAATGGCCGCAGCACCGGCCTGTATCTCATCACCATTACCAACCAGCAGTCAGAACAGGTTGGCTTATTCAAAGGCACCTGTTTCCGTACAGGTAAAACGCTCATCTGATTGAAAGAAACAGTACTTGGCTTTTTTGAACAATATCCCCAGCTGGCTGTGGTCATCAGTCTTATGTTGAGCGTGGTGGTTGCTATACTCGGACTGGTGCCCAGTGTATTCATCACTGCAGCCAACATCCTTTTCTTTGGTTTCTGGAACGGCACTCTCATTTCATTTGCAGGAGAAGCTATAGGTGCAGCTGTTTCTTTCTGGCTCTACCGGAAAGGATTCAAAAAAAGAACCGCTTCCACCCTGCAGTCATACCCCAGGGTAAAACAATTAGTTTCTGCGCAAGGCAAAGAAGCCTTCCTGCTGATTCTCTCCTTCCGCCTGATTCCTTTTATTCCTTCAGGCCTGGTGACCTTTGCAGCTGCAGTGGGACAGGTTAGCGCCGGCCTGTTCATTACTGCAAGTTCTATTGGTAAAATACCTGCCCTGCTCATGGAAGCCTGGTCAGTATACCAGGTAACAAAGTTTGAATGGCAGGGTAAGCTCATTCTTGCCATGGTTGCATTGGCAGTCATTTACCTCGTATGGAAACAGATGCGTTTGCCCGGTAAATAAACCCAGGAAAGAAGAATGCGGTAATTTCTTTATTGTATCTTAATTAAAGAATCACCAAAACCCCTGATATGAAAAATATTTCAGCCTGGGCAAATCTTCATCCCTGGTCTACGCGTTTCATTATTGTGCTGCTGATCTATCCACTCATGAATTTCACCGGCTGGGCATTGGGATGGATGCTGGCCGAGAATGGAATCGAGCTGAATGTACTTGGCATCTACCTGTTATGTGTAGCCGTATTTTTTATCATGGCTTTTTATCCACGGAAGAAGGAAAGAAACCGCTACCGTAATTTTTATACAGCCAGGAAAACCGGGGATATGCTGCTTGCCCTGAGCAGCTTCCTGCTGATAACCTGGACCAGTAATGTATCCGTACACCAGGGTGTTCAACAGTCACCGATTCATGCTACCGAGCAATTGGTTAAAACAAATACTGCCTCACAAACGCTTTCTCTTGAAAAGCCTTCCAAAAAGGAAAAAAAATCTTTCAAAAAATTCCTGAAAGACCTGCGAAAAAAATATAAGGAAGCCAGCAAGGGTGGCAAGGTGGGACTTATCATCCTCACCATTGTTGTTGCACTTATACTCATCTATCTTTTAGCTGCTGTTAGCTGCAGTATCGCCTGTGGAGGAGCGGAAGCACTCGCCTGGGTGGTGGCCATATTGGGACTGGGAGGAATTGTTTTTGGTGCGGTGAAGGTGATCCAGCGGATCACGAGGGGGCCCAAAAAAGCAAGAACAGAAGAAATGCCTTCGTCTTAGTAATTTCCCTTCATGTTTTATGAGTTCAATGGCATTAAGCCGGTAGTGCATCCATCTGCCTTTGTGCATCCCCAGGCGGCAGTGACCGGCGCGGTTGTGATAGGGGCTGATGTTTATATAGGTCCGGGTTGCGCGCTTCGTGGCGACTGGGGGAAGATTATTATTGAGGATGGCTGTAATGTACAGGAGAACTGTACCCTTCATATGTTTCCCGGGGTAACTGTATTGTTGAAAGCAGGTGCTCATATCGGTCATGGTGCTATCATCCATGGAGCAACGATAGGGCGCAACTGCCTGGTAGGCATGAATGCGGTGATCATGGACGAGGTGGAGCTGGGTGATGAATGTATCGTTGGCGCCTTGTCATTTATTAAACAGGGTTCGCAGATTCCACCCAGGACGCTGCTGGCCGGTAACCCTGCAAAGATCATCAAGGAAGTTTCAGATGAGATGATTGAATGGAAGACGGAAGGAACCCGGCTGTACCAGCAATTACCTGCACAATGCCATGCATATCTAAAACCTTGTGAACCATTACATGAAGACCAGGAACAGCAGGCGATTGAGCCACCTGATTATAAACCATTCAAAAAAAACTCCTGAAACGGTGTGAAAAAACCCATGAACCTGCATCAATTTTTCGTAACTTAAAATTCAATTAACCGCTAAATCAAGATTATGAGAAGAGTTTTACCAGCTGCACTCTTACTGGCTTCCTTTACACTTAGCGCCTCTTTCCTGCACGCCCAGAACGACCGTTTTGCCTATGCTATTACAGATGTATCCAAAGAAGGATCCGGCTGGAATGCCCTGCGTAAACTGGACCTGAGGACAGGGCAGTACAGTGAAGTGCTTTTGAACGGAACCAACCCGCAGACCGCTGTATTTGACGCGGTTTCCAAAAAACAACTCACCCTGCAGGCCGATGCCAAATGGGGTAATAACCTGCATGCGCCATTTACCACCGGGGTCGCAGCCGCTGCTTATGACCGTAAGAATAACAGGCTTTATTACACACCGATGTTTGTTGACCAGCTTCGTTATATTGACCTGAAGACCATGAAAGTTTTTTATGTAACAGGCGAAGGTTTCTCCAAACAGGGGCATATGCATAATGATGAAGGACGTATTGTGACCAGGATGGTGATCGCGCCTGATGGCTATGGCTATGCCATTACAAACGATGCCAATACCCTGGTTCGTTTTTCAACCGGTAAAAAAACAAGGATCGAATCACTTGGTGCGCTGGTTGATGATCCTTCCAATAATGGAATTTCCATTCACAACCGCTGCACCAGTTTTGGTGGTGATATGATCTCTGATGACAAAGGCAATCTTTATATTCTATCTGCAAGAAATAATGTTTTCCGCGTGAACACTGATACAAAGGTTGCAACACATGTGGGAACCATCAGTGGTCTCACACCAACCTTCACTACCAATGGAGCAGTGGTGGATGGTGATGGAAATTTACTGGTAAGCAGTGCGGTTGATGCCAGTACTTATTTCGTGGTGAACCCCCGCGACTGGTCGGCCAAACCTTATGTTGCCGTCAATGGTATTTTCAAAAGCTCTGACCTGGCGAACAGTAATTTCCTGGCAGAACCCAAAAAAGATCCTGTGCTTCCTGTTGCCAATCCAGAACCTTTCCCTGATGCAAGAAAAAATAACCAGGCACTCACCTACCAGGTTGGGGTTTATCCCAATCCTGTGACAGGAGACCAGGTAACGATCCAGTTCAGGAAAGTACCGTTTGGAAATTATGTGCTGGAGCTGACAGATGTCCTGGGAAGAAGTGTGAGCCAGAAAAGGATCACGATCAATACGGAGAACCAGGTGCAGGTGATCTCATTGGATAAATCCAATGCAAAGGGTGTTTATATGGTGAAGGTATTTGACAGTAAATCACAATCGGTGTATACAGAAAAAGTTGTGGTTCAGTAAATCATTGCATGAACTGAACCCTCAGACGAAAACGCTGGCCCGTAAGCCGGCGTTTTTTTATGATTTAGCCGGGAAGGCGGCAAGGCGGGAAGGCGGGGTTTTAGTGATTTTTGTTCGAATTTTCTTTGTGGTAAAAAAGGCAGGAACCGCAGACGGCGCAAAAGACCAGCCTTCGCTAAATCTTCGACTGGCGCAGCGCAAGAAGACGTAAAGAATGAATCAATCCATTGGTTGACGAAGTAGGAATATGAAATGTTTCTATGAAGTTCATACGCTACTTACCGCCTTACCGCCTTCCCGGCTATGCCTTTTTTTCCTAATTCAAAAGTACCTGTTCAAACTATCTCTCATCCCTCCACACCACTCGCACCTCTCGCGCTATCTCCGAAAAGTCAGCACACTTGCCATCACCCTTACCGGTAATGCCACCACTCGGTGCACAAATTAAATTACAGTTCTCATCCACAATGGTATTATACTGGTCACAGCAATCACTGGAAAAATAAAATACTCTCCTGCCGGCATAATTGTACTCTTTCACTTCAGCGGCAGGATTCCATTTGGGTTGTTTTTGGATCGCTTCAATCTTTGACTGGATGCACGCAGGTATTTGCGGAAGATTTTCCTTCCGGCATTTATTGGCAGCAATGACGAGAAAGATGGTTAGGGTAAACAAAATTGATTTCATAGACCTTGATTATTCACGAATATCTTTGTACAAGCAAAAACAATACCTTTTGGAGAAGAGCAATTTCGTAGACCAGATCAGGGTCTTTTGTAAAAGTGGTCATGGTGGCGCCGGTATCAAACATTTCCGGAGAGATAAACTTACCGCTATGGGAGGGCCTGACGGAGGTGACGGTGGAAGAGGTGGACACATCATTCTCAGAGGTAACCGCAACCTATGGACCCTGTTACACTTGAGATATCATAAGAATGTGATCGCAGAAGATGGTGAAAGAGGTAGTGATAATAACCGGACGGGGCGTTATGGAAAAGATGTGGTACTGGAAGTGCCATTAGGAACCATTGCAAGGGATGAAGAAAC
>CBDUBK010000071.1:0-7910 GCA_965365375.1 uncultured bacterium
AGCAAGGCACAGACCATGATTGATGTGCTCAACAGGCGTAAAGAAATTGAAGCTGAACTTACCGCGCTGAATATTGTGCGCCCGCAGGAAGATGTGATCCGCGAACCGGGAGAACTGCCGCGTCCATCCATTACCGTGAGGAAAGACAGCAGTATCAATTCATCAAGACCTGTTATCAATGACAACAGGTCCAATACCCTGCCGCCTGATAAACAGGTTACCGTTACCAATACGCACCAGCCGAAAAAAGATACAACGAGGGTGATCCCAGCCGATACGATTGCGGTGAAACCCATTAAAAAGGATACTGTGGCGGTACAGCCTGTTCCTAAAAAAGATACCATGATCGCGGTGAAGCCGGTGATCAGCCAGCCGAAAATGCATGCCTCCGGTTACCTCATAGATTCAATGAACAAACATTTCGCTGTTGTAATACTCGACAAGGTGGATCCCCTGTTTGTAAATGAAGTAAAGAATGCTTTTTACCGTTATGGCCGTGAAAAGTATTACAGCCTTCCCCTGGAATACCAGGTGAGAGACCTCGATGCAGACAGGAAACTGCTGCTTGTTGGATATTTCAATAATGCCCGCGAAGCGGCTGATTATATGAGGAATGCGAGGCTGGCCTCCCCTTCTGAAATCATGCCCTGGCTGAAAGAGGAGAAATACAGTTTTACCATTACTACTGATACCAACCTGGAAACCTTATTGCAGAAAAAAGACCTGGCGCAATATTTCCAGTTTCTGGACCAAACTTTGCGAGTGAAATAACCAGGGTGAAGTGCCGGTTTTTAAATTTTAACCTGGTATTAGACCCTATTTTTTAGCTTTGGAACCTGGGATGCCTCACTATTTGTGGATTATGGCATTTCAGACACTCTTATACTCCTGGTCTTATTAATTTGATCTCTCATGAAAAAAAGCATTCGGATTTTCTGGTACATTTTAATTGCGGGCTTCGGCAGTTTTGTTTTGCTGATCCTGATGATCATGCTTGGTGTGTTTGGAAAATTACCTTCGCTCAAGGAGCTCGAAAATCCTACCATCCTGCAGTCATCCGAAGTTTATGCCACTGATGGTACGCTGATGCGGAAATATTACAGCGAAAGGGGTAACCGCAGCGTGGTGAGCTATCGTGATATCAGCAAGCACGTGATTGATGCCCTGGTTGCCACGGAGGATGAACGCTTCTATGATCACTCAGGTATTGATTTTAAAAGAACCCTTAGTGCCATTGTATTCATGGGAAGCCGTGGAGGTGGATCTACCATCACCCAGCAGCTGGCCCTGAACCTGTTTAATGGTGAACGTGCCAGTAATCCTTTGAAAAGAGGGATCCAGAAACTTAAGGAATATGTGATCTCGATACGCCTGGAAAGAAATTTCACCAAGGAAGAGATCATAGCACTTTATCTCAATGCTGTTCCCTTTGGTGATAATGTATATGGCATCCGCAATGCTTCGCGTACTTTCTTCTCAAAGGAACCCGACCGGCTTACCGTTGAGGAAGCAGCCGTACTCGTTGGCATGCTGAAGGGTAATTCCATTTACAATCCCCGAACGCATGCCAAACAATCCAAGGACAGGCGTAACGTGGTACTCGGACAAATGGAACGCAATGGCTACATCACTGCCGCACAACTGGAAAAACTCAGGCCCATGCCCATTAGTCTCAAGTACAAAAAAATGGATGAGAATAATGGATATGCACCCTATTTCTGCGAAGAGGTTTTGAAGGATGAAGTGCGTGCTGTTTTAAAAGACCTGGAAAAACCTGATGGTGAATCCTATGATATTTATAAAGACGGGTTGAAGATCTATACAACCATCAATCCCAAGATGCAGCAATATGCTGAAGTGGCTATGGGCCAGCAAATGCCGATGCTGCAAAAGACATTGAACAACCAGCGGAATATCAAGACCGGAAGTGTATGGAAAACGCACCAGAATGTACTGGATGCTGCCATGAAGAACAGTGAGCGCTGGCGTAATCTTAAAGATGAAGGTTTAAGTGAGGCCGAGATCAAAAAAACGTTTTCGACCAAGGTGCGCATGAAAATTTTTGCATGGAACGCGAAGAGGGAAACCGATACCGTGATGACTCCGATGGACTCCATTAAATATCACAGGCAGATGGTGCAGTCGGCCTTTATGGTGATGGATCCTAATACGGGTGAAGTACGTGCATGGGTGGGTGGTATCGATTACAAGACTTACAAATTTGATCACGCCAAACTTGGTGTGAAAAGACAGGTAGGATCTTCCATCAAACCCTTATTGTATGCAAAAGCCATCAACGACCGCGTATTCCAGCCTACCGATATGGTGCAGGATGTTCAGCAAAGTTTCGGAAAGGGACAGCTGGTACCGGCTACAACCAAAACATGCAAGGGGAATACAATTTCCATGGCCTCTGCCCTGGCCTGGTCAAAGAACTGCGCTACTGCTTATATCATGAAAGAAGTGGGTACGGAAAATTTTGTCCGGTTCCTGGAGCAGGACCTGAGCATTCCTTCCGACATACCACAATACCCCTCCATCTGCCTGGGATCATGCGATCTTTCCCTGTTTGAAATGATGTGGGCATATACCATTTTTCCCGGCCGTGGGGTATCCACCAAACCAACCTTCATCAGCCGTATTGAAGACCGTAATGGAAACGTGATCTACCGCCCTGATTTCAGCAAGTACCAGAAGGTAGCCATCAGCGAGGCTACAGCATATAAGACCTATAAAATGATGGAAGGAGTGGTTACGGTAGGTACCGCTAAAAACCTGATGCAGAATCTTGGCGCCTCCGAAATGGGCGGGAAAACCGGTACTACCAATGATAATGCGGATGCCTGGTTCATGGGTTATACGCCGCAGTTGCTTGCAGGTGTCTGGATCGGAAGTGATGACCGCTTTATCAGTATCGAAAGCGCCCAGGGTTTTGGTGGCGCTGCAGCAAGGCCAATCTGGGAAGCTTTTTTCAAAAAAGTATATGCAGATAAATCACTGGGTATAGATAAAAAGGCCACCTTCATCAAACCTGTGGATATGGAAGATGAAACGTATTCTGCCGACAGCTTCTGGTACGACCAGGAAGGCATGGATGAAAATATGGATGACGGTATGGGTGCGGATGACTATGGCGTGATGGATACCACCACCTATATTCCCCCGGAATCTCAGCTGCCGGTTGATGAAGACGCACCAAAAAAAGATAACAAGCCCAGGAAGGATACCACGGCCAAAACCCCTAAGATAGGTGAAGGCACTAATGAAGAAGAAAAGAAGAAGAAAGGGATCCTGCGAAGGATCTTTGACAAGAAGGATAATAAATCCGAAAATGATTATTGACCATCCGGCTTTTTAAACCCTCCCTCAAGGAGGGTTTTTCATTATTCAAAAACCCCGAGCTGGTAGGTGTCGAAACGGTAACTGGCGGTTTCTATCACACCTTTTGAAAGGGTATGCCAGGGATCACGTCCTTCCTTTTCCATATTTCTCAATACATAAATGGATTGCGCAGGTGTATAACCTTCCGCAAGCCTGTATATTTTTTCACCTGTTTCGCTGGTCGCTTCATCTATGATGATGAAACAATGTCCCGGGCTGCCGGGGTAGATCACGACTGTACCAACCGAAAATCCATTACCCTTTTTTAGTTCCCTGGCAAGTGAAATGGTACTGGCATAGGTATAAACAATATCGAGGTACTGTCGTAGCGCATGATAGGTTTTTGCAACTGGTGACCTGTTCGCGAAAACAACCTGGTTACCTTTCGGCACCGGCCTTTTTCCCTTGCAATAGTCTTCGAATGAATAAAGCTGCCCGCTTGTAAAATGGAAGGCAATCTCTGTTGAACGGTTTTGCTGGTAAAGGTATTCAGCACGCAAGCGCATAATGGCATCGGCACATTGTTGTAAATCCTTTTTACCCACATCATATGGAATAATGCCTGCCTGCTTGTACTGGTCCCCGACAGGTTTACCCCGGTAATCAACTATGATGGAATCCACTACAGGTAAATGCTGGAGAAAATATTCCCAGCTGTTTTTTTCAAAACTTTTGTGGAGGGGTGAAGATGCAACTTCGTTAGATAATAATGGCGCATTAAACGAAAGCACTGCAGGCTGGCCACATTGCAAAAGCAAGGAGGAAAGGGCGAGGGTAATAATTCTCATGCAGGTTTTTCGCTGAGACGCCCCTTTCAGAAAATTCCATAAATTTTTACATATGAATATTTTTTACCGCTTAATCATGGCAGTTAGTATGCGTGGGTTCAATGAAGATTTTGAAGGGCAGATTTCATTGTGGGTATAAGCGCGGCATGACATTTTCTATACTTAATCAAAACCAGATTATGTCAAACGATCGCAATAAGGACCAGGGAAGACAGAATCCAGAAAATAATCCCTCCAAGGCTATGGATAGCAAAAAAGAAGTGGAACAGTCAAAAGATCCCAAGACCGACCAGGATTTTCCGGGCTACCCGCATTATCCAGCAAAGGAAGATATCATGGACCAGCGCACCGGCACCCATAAGGTGGATATGGATGTGGAAAATCTTCCCAGCGGCCGCAATGCTACCGGTGTCAACCAGCGTTTCGTAAAGGCAGATGATAAAAGCCAGGAAGGTACACCGGCCCCGGAAGGCGATGATGAGCTTGGTCTGAAGATGGGAACGGATGCGGATGTGGATGAGGATGACCTGGAAATTTTAAATGCGACAAATGCAGAGATCGGCACACCTCAGAATGTTTCAAATGAAGACCTGAATACGGATATGGATATTCCAGGCAGCGAACTGGATGATGAAAATGAACGTATAGGAGAAGAGGATGAAGAAAATAATTATTACAGCCTGGGGGGTGACCGTCACGAATCACAGGAAGAGGATCCTTATTCCGGTCCTGTGAGAGAATCCTGATATGAAAAGAACATTTTGTTTATTATGCCTGGCCGTTTGGTTCACATGGGGTTGCGATCCTATGAGGAGGATCAATATGAAGAACCGTACGGGGGAGAAGGCAGAAATTACATGGCATATCATCAAGGACAGCATTCTAAGCAGTCCTTTTTTCATGAGTAATTCAAGGGAAGTAAAATTTGAAATGCAGCCTGGTGGAAAACGGGATGATATTAAAATGTCATTCGGTATTGGTAAATGGACACCCAAATACCTGGCTTCAGTTGTGGACGACCTGGATTCTGTTGAAATTAAATGGAACAATAAAACAGCAGTCCTCCGATCCCAGGAAGAAATGCTCAATTATTTATCGGCAAGAAGACGTTCACTCGATAAAAGCAAGATCCACATCGTACTTAAAAATGAATGATGCCGAATACAACGTACCCACAAATACTTAAGCAATTTTCTATTAACTTTAAACGGCATCCCATTTACGAACTAACCATGGCCGTTCCTGTAGGAACGGAAGTGTAAACTGATTGTTTTAGTGGAAACCAGATCAATTACCACGGCTCAGATCCTGGACTTAAAACACCTGCCTGCATTTGCAGCCTATATCCTTGAGCATCGCCTGCACGAATATGTGGTAAGGCTGCTTGAAACATCCCGGGCTTTCAATCTCCCTTTATTAAAACTGGTTGCACACCTCAACGAAGATGAACTGATTGAATTGGGTAAAACCACTTCAACAGAATTGCTTGAATTTCTTGCACAGAACAAGGCAATGGAACAGATTGAGCACGGTGTAAAAACCTGGATGGCCAATGAGCTTCCCGTTGTTGGAAAAATGGAAATAACGGCTGAAGACATCAACCTGTTGATCTACACGCGTAAAAAAGTTTTACTTGACCTGATCCCTGAATATTCAAGGGATATGGACCAGCTAATTGAACTCATAAAAGAGATTGATCTCTACCACATGTATTCGGAGATGGCATCTACTAATGCCTATATCAATATCCTGAAAGAAAATATTGATGAGAAAGCCCACCTGGTGGAGAAAGTAAATGAAACCATACCTGGTGCCGTATATGTTTTTGACATACAGGAGAACAAGGGAATTTTTTCTAACAATAAACTCCCTGAGGTTATTGGATATACGCAGGAACAATTGAATGGCTCGGGTGATGTGCTGCAACACCTGGTTCATCCTGCCGACCGCCTGGCTATGAAGGAGAGCCAGGAAAAAGTGCTGAGAGCCGCTGATGGGGATATCATCACCTATAAATACCGCTTCCAGATGCCGGACGGAAATTTTGCCTGGCTGCGCAATTATGAATCGGTTTTCAAAAGGAATGAAGACGGGTCCGTACGTGAAAAGATCGGCATCACGCTGAATATAGATAAGGAACAAACCATAGAAGCTGAACTGGTAGAAAGTGAAGCCCGTTATAAAGAAGCTGAAGCGCTCACACATATAGGAAACTATATCTGGGATCCTGTAACTAACCTGATCGAATGGTCTGATGAACTGTTCCGGATACATGAACTGGAACCTTCAAAATCAAAACTCACTTACGACTATATTACCAGGTTCAACCATCCTGATGATGTGGAAAATACAAGAGAAGAACTCAGGAAAGCATTTGCTAGTAAATCACCTTTTGATTTTTATTACAGGATCGTAACGCAAAGCGGAAATATAAAAGTGCTGCATGCGCGGGGCAATATGCGGTTCAATGAAAAAGGAGATATTGTTGCTGTCATTGGCACTTCGCAGGATGTAACCGAAAAACAAAACCTGATCCTTAGCCTGCGCGAAAAAGAAAACCTCTACAAGCAGGCGGAGGAACTGGCCAATATGGGTAACTGGAAATGGGACATGCAGAGCGATAAAATTGAATGGACCGACCAGCTTTATAAAATTTACGGCCTGGAACCACAATCTGAAGAAATTACTATTGACCGGTTCCTTTCCTTTGTTCATCCGGAAGACCGTGAGGAGATTAACAAGGGTATCAAAAAACTGGATCATGAAGACCGCGTAGATTATACTTTCCGTATCGAGGCAGCAGATGGCACCACCCGTATCCTGAGATCTGTGGCACAGGTACAGCGGGATGAAAAAGGTACAGCACTCATGGTTATTGGATCAGAGCGTGACATCACAGAAAAACAAAATCTTATTGACAAGCTGCGCAAAAGTGAAAGCCTTTACAAACAGGCGCAGGCCCTTGCACACGTTGGTAACTGGACCTGGGATATCAGGGCTAATGAAATCCACTGGTCGGAGGAATTGTACCGGATCTATGGAATGGAACCCGATGCCGGAACACTCAGCTACGAAAAATATATTTCCGTGGTCCATCCAAAGGACCGTGAGAAGGTTCAGAAACAGGTGGAGCATTCCGCTAAAACCGGTGAGTCATGGCAATTCACGCATAGCCTCCTGCATCAAAGCGGTGAGGAGCGCATCATCTTCGCAACAGGGGAGGTAATCAATGACGAATCCGGCCAGCCGGTAATGATGCTTGGCACAGCACAGGACATAACAGAAAGACAAAAGTTGATTGAGCGGCTGCAGGAAAGTGAAACGCTTTATAAGCAGGCGCAAAACCTGGCGCATATTGGTAACTGGTCCATGGATATTGCTTCCGGAAATTTCACATGGTCAGATGAGATGTACCGCATATACGAACTGGATCCGGGAGAAAAAATGGACATCGACCACTGGCTGACTTACCGGGAACCCCAGGACCAGAAAAAAATAATGGATTATTATGATGAATGCCTGAGGGAAAAAAAGATTTATGACATGGTTGAAAGGATCATTTTCCCAGGCGGTAAATATAAAATGATCCACCGCAAAGGCGAATTTGTCCTGGATGAAGAAGGTAACGCGGTAAAATTAATCGGCACCACCCAGGATATTACAGAGGAATACAGGATACAGCAGGAACTGAAAGAAAACCAGACCTTCATACGGAAGATCACTGATGCTACCCCTTCTATT
>CBDUBK010000072.1:0-7866 GCA_965365375.1 uncultured bacterium
TCAGTTTCTTTCAGCACCACGCTTACAAACTGAGCCTGGGAATCCTGGGCAGCCTGCTCCGTTTCGGATAATTGCTGGTTTTGTCCCGGCAGCGGTAATTGCGAAACATCACCATCGCTCAGTAAAAAATTGACAACAAGCGCAATGATACCCAGTATACCTCCACCTACAGCTATACCACCACCGCTAATGCCCCTGCGGTCATCTACGTTTGAACTTCCCTGTCTTCCTTGCCAGCGCATAAAATTTATTTTACTGAATGTAAAAAATATGCCTGAGTTATGGGGAAATTAATAATTGCACGGCTTTTGCCTTATTAAGGTATCACCCTAAAATCCGCAGCGTATGAGGAAAGTGTTACCCGTGGTTATGATCGTTGTTTTGTTTTCCTGCTCTAAAAAAAATGATGATCCAAACACCCTGAACAATGATGACCGGTTATTTATTTCCAGTCTCATCCAATCTCACAAACAGGAAATACGTGAAGGGCAGCTTGCACTAAGCAGGAGTCAGCACCCGGCAGTAAGAATGTTTGCAGCAGAAACTATTGACCAGTACTCCGACGCCCAGGCTTATGTTATGGAAGTTATCACCCGGGTAGGATATGATATGAATGATACGGCTTCCGTTTCACTTCTTGCAGAAGACCATTCAAGAAATCTTAACGGGTTTGATTTTGATACGGCCTATATGAAAAGCCGTGTAAGAAGTCACCAGGCCCTCATGGAACAGTACCGGAATGAAATCAATAATGGGAACCATACCTATGTCCGTTATTATCTTGTCAACCAGGGACTTGACCGGGTCCGGAATAACTGGTTGAAGGCGGATAGTATTGTGAGGGCATTTTGATATGCCCGATACTATTCTAGCTGCTATTCAGATCCGAAAAGCTGGGATAACGGTTAAATGCACCACATCAGATTTTAATGGATTGGGAATTTTATTACCCTAAATCACTGATAAGCATATGATATTGTAGGTCTGGCAGCTTATCGCCAGCAACAAAGGCTATAAAAAAACAAAAGCCCCCGGTCTCTGTGAGCAAGGGAGGCTTTGTTTATAATTTTTGAAATAAGAGTCTGTAGTGATATCCTAAAAATTCATGCCATTGTTGTTTCTGGTCAATTAATAGCCTAAAGTTCGCTTTTGTGGAACCCAGGGCTTAATTTTCAGGTAATCCTAATCATTCCTTATGAATCTTCCACAGAAAAACCACACAACTCTTGCCATCAATTTGATGGAACAATTCAAAAGCAAGGGTTATTCCTGCCGCCAGGTAAAAGAAAAAGAGGTTACGCTAACCATCCTTAAACATGGTAAAAGGCAGGATCCAAACAAATGATCAAAGTCCGCAAGGGCGATATATGAAGATGCACATGAGAAAGTCCGGGATGAGTTCCGGGCTTTTTTTTCAGCCAAGCACCTCCCATGCAAAACGCAGTAAGGTAAGTAAGACGATTCCCAGGAAAAAAATCCTGATGAAACGGTTACCCTTCTTAATTGCCATTCTTGCACCCAGTATTCCACCAAGAGCATTGCAGGCAGCCATGGGAAGAGCTACCATCCAGATGATCTTTCCCTGGATACTGAATAGTACAATTGATCCAAGGTTCGTTGCAAGGTTCACCAGTTTGGCCTGCGCTGAAGCATGCAGGAAATCAAAACCAAGAATGGAGATGCAGGCCAGGATCAGGAAACTCCCCGCACCGGGTCCGATGAATCCATCGTAAAATCCAATGACCAGGCTGATACCAATACCTAAATAGAGTTGTTTGCTTCTACTGTGCTCCTTTACCTCCTGCTGGCCAAAATCTTTTTTGGTATAGGTATAAATGGCAACGATGACCAACACTACCAGCAGAACGGGTTTCATAAAATCATTACTTACCCCGGTTAGCAATTCTGATCCTGCAAAAGAGGCAAAGAAGGCTACTGTGCACATGATGGCCGTAAGTGACCAGTTAAGTTTTACTTTTTTGAGGTATTGAAAAGCAGCGAACAGGGTGCCACTGAACGAGGGAATTTTTACGGAGGCAATAGCCGCTACCAGTGGTTGCGGTGCCAGTACCATAATAGCTACAGGTGTCTGTATTAACCCCCCACCACCAACGATGGCATCAACAAACCCTGCCGCAAATGCAAACAGGCAAAGCAAGAAGATCTCCTGGACGGTAATTTCCATTGCCGGCGAATATAACCGTGAAATTCTGCCTGGAGAAATGGCTCAGAAACGCACCATCAATCCCAGTCCTACCAGCGATTTGAGCTGGAGCGCAGGCGAATTCCCGTTCTCACCGAAGATCCTGGTATCATCGTCATAGATCAGGTCCACATTCCAGGTGGCAGACAAAACGCGTGAAAGTTTCACCGATAAAATATTTGACATGAACACATCGATCTTTTCCGGGTTATGACGGTAATTCGAGAAGAGGTCAAGCCTTGCTTTGTAGGCCACAGTGGGATTGAATTCCTTAACATAATTTGCCGAGACAAAAGCACCGAATTCGGCATTGCTGTGTTCTCCGGGATCTACACCATATAATCCTTTTGCAGAAAGTGTATCATCCTTCACCACTACCCAGCGGGCGGTAAGCGGTGACATAAAAATGGAAAAATCCTTGTTGGGTTTATAGTCCATACCGGCACTGAGTAGGATATAGGCCGGCGATAAAAATGCAGATGAAAAAGTTTTTACATCGTCGGGAAATGTATAACCTTTCAACAATTGTGTGCGGAAATTGAAAAGTCCCGCAAGGTTCCATTTGCTGGAAACTGCATAACCATATTTACTGAGCAGGTCAAAGCGGTCATCATTTTTTCTGCTGCCAAGTGAGGTAGTGCGTAAATAACCCAGGTTAAAATCGAGTGTATTGTCCCAGCTGGATCTTTCCTTTTTATAAAATGCGTAAAGGCTGGCAATGGCATTGAGTGAGATCGAAAAATTATCGCCGCCCGCAGCCCAGTTATTCAATGAACCCTGGGAGAGATTGAGGTTCAGCAGTCCGCCTTTTCTCCAGGTCCTGCCGGTAGTATCTTCTTCTTTTTTGATATTCCTTTCTGCATCGGCTTTGAGTTTTTTCACGGTTTCATCCTGCGCCTTTAGCTGGGAACAGGCAAACAACACCAGGAGGAGTAATAATTTCTTCATAAGTATTCATTCAATGGTTAAGGAACTCCCTGCAAATTTACACTTCATCGTGGATTGGCTTCACATCAAATCTCCCTGGAATTAAGCTGCTTTCGCTACTTTTATTTTTTAAAGCCATCCTCATGATCAAGAATATTTACGGGCTTTTTTTCCTCGGCCTGTTTTTTATCTCGTGTAATAATACCGATAGTTCAAAAAGCAGCCAGCCTGCTGCGAAAGAAGTAAACCTTATTGACGGACATCCCGCCTGGCTGCAGCAGGGAAATATTTACGAAGTCAACGTACGCCAGTATACAACTGAAGGAACCTTCAAAGCTTTCCAGGCCCACCTGCCCAGGTTAAAGGAAATGGGTGTGCAGACTTTATGGTTCATGCCTATCCAACCTATTGGTAAGGAAGGCAGGAAGGGAATGCTGGGATCCTATTATGCGATATCTGATTACAGGAGTGTCAATCCTGAATTTGGTACCATGGATGACTGGAAGGCACTGGTGAAAGCCATTCATGATATGGATATGAAAGTGATCATCGACTGGGTGCCCAACCATACATCACCTGATCACCCCTGGGTGAAATCACACCCGGAATTTTATATCCGCGACAGTGTTACGGGCATCCCGGTTCACCAGCCCGGCACCGACTGGACCGATACGAGGAAACTTGATTTTAAAAATGTACAGATCGCTGACAGTATGATAGCGGTAATGAAGTACTGGGTGACGGAAACCGGTATTGATGGTTACCGCTGCGACCATGCACAGGGCCAGGGAGCAGCATTCTGGAAGAAATGTAATGCTGAATTAAAATCTCTCAACAAAGGTTTGCTGATGCTTGCGGAAGCCGAAGATGAATGGGTTTACGATGCAGGTTTCGATATGAGTTATGGGTGGAAATTTTTTCACAAGGCTGTATCTGTTGCAGCAGGAAAACGACCGGCAAATTCATTGGACTCGGTATTGCACGAGTGGGATTCTATTTTCCCGCCAACAGCAACCTTCCTTCATTTTACCAGCAACCATGATGAGAACAGCTGGAACAAGGCTGACTACGGAACCATGCCCGGTGCCTCGCATGCGCCTTTTGCAGTGCTGACACAAACGGTAAAACAATCCGTTCCCTTGATCTATAGCGGGCAGGAAGAACCCGTGCTCGACAGTATCTCTTTTTTCTATAAGGATACCATCAGCTTTTCTAGACTGGAAAGAGCTGCATTCTATAAAACATTGTTGCATTTAAGAAAGAACAACAAAGCACTTTCTGCAAATGCATCCTTCAAAAAGATCCGCACCGACCACGACCAGGCTATGTATGTTTTTGAGAGGGAAAAAGAAGGACATAAGGTGCTGGTGTTATTGAACCTGAGTAATGCTTCGCTCATTTTTAAATGGAACGATCAGCCTTCTACTGCGGAATGGACAAATGTATTTTCCGGTGCGAAAGAGCAGGTGATAAAGATCGCAGGCATCGAGCCCTGGGGTTATGCAGTGTACGAGATCAGGTAATGTTCATTATTTAAAATCAGAAAATGATTGAGTCTATTATAGATTTTCTAGACCCGGTAAACCTCGCTGAGATATCTATGGATGCGGGTTATAAAGAAGGCCAGATCGGCAGGGTGGTGAAGATTTACGAAGAGGAGTTTCCCGATATCGAAGATGCGGATATTGTATTGGTGGGTTGTACTGAACAAAGAGGCAGTGCCCTGCTTCACCAGAGTGGCGCCGCCAATGCCATCAGGAATGAATTTTACAGTTTGTATTACTGGCATGAGGATATCAGGCTTGCCGATGTTGGAAATATTAAAGTTGGTAAACAACTCAATGATACGCATGCTGCACTAAAGATGGTTTGCCAGGAACTGGTGCATGCAGGTAAGATGGTGGTTGTGCTGGGCGGTTCACATGATCTGACCCTTGCGCAATACTATGCATTTGCCGATGACAGGAAACTGGTTGATGCGGTAGGAATTGATGCGGTGATCGATATCAATATTGATTCCCCTCTCCGGTCGGATAATTTCCTGATGGAAATGCTCACCTCCGAGCCCAATTACATGAGGCATTACAACCATATTGGCTTCCAGAGTTATTTTGTTCACCCGCGCATGCTGGAGACCATGGATAAGCTTCGTTTTGATTGTTACCGTGTAGGGAATGTAAAAGAACATATAGAAGAAATGGAACCGGTGGTCCGCAACTGCCACCTGCTTTCTTTTGATATATCAGCGCTTGCACATGCCTTTGCCCCCGCTAACCAGTTTACACCTAATGGAATGAATGGAGAGGAGATCTGCACCATCATGCAGTATGCGGGCATGAGTCCCAACATGCAAAGCATTGGCATTTATGGTTACAGGCCGGAGAAGGATGTTGAAAGCTTAACGGCAAGACAGATCAGCCAGATGCTGTGGTACCTGATGGATGGAAGAAGCCGGGGCAGCAAGGAAGCAAGGATAGATGAAAGCGATTCTTTCAACGAATTCCATACTGCTTTCGCTGAAGTGGATACTGTTTTTCTTCAGAGCAAAAAAACGGGCCGCTGGTGGATGCAGTTGCCTAACAAACAATTCATTGCCTGTTCTTACAAGGATTATTTGCTGGCCAGCAGTAACGAGATCCCGGAACGATGGTTAAGGGCACAGGAAAGGATCTGATTTTTTTTAAATTGATTTAGCAGAATGAATGAACAGATCCGGCTCATAACTGTCAGGCAGGCTCCATACAATAATCCCTGCGATTAATAGTTTTTGAAAGAAGATGATAACAGGCTTATTGATGACTGGGCTTTTAGGTTTATTTATCCATCCAAACTGGTAGTTATGAGAAAGATCTTGATTTTTTTCCTGCTTTTTGCACCGTTTAATATTTTGATCGCCCAGCAATTGGTCTTGATCCCTCAGGCCGGGGGAGAAAAATTCCGCATCATTCAAAAAAGCACGGATCCTGCTTATTCAAAAAATTATTTTACAGCAACATCAATTTCCCTGGGTGCAAGATTGCATTATACTTCCAAGAACTCGCATGGTGCATTCGTAGGTTTTCATGTAAATGAATTAGCATCAGGAGGAAGTGTCCCAGGTTTGTTACAGAGATATGAAATTGGGTACCAGTTTTCTGGGAACAGGATGTACGCCGGGAATAAAAAGGACGAAAAACCCCTTGGAAGCAAGGGTTTGTTCTTGCAATTCCAGCCTTCGCTGGGATTTGTGATCCAAAAATCCAGGCGCAATGATACCGATAGTTCTGGCCCATATATGTATAATGCGAAATCAAACAGGGTCACCCCGGGCATATTGGCGAACCTTGGCCTGATGTTAGGCAGGGATGCAAGGCCGGTAATGAATGTCAACTTCTATTATGTCCATGGCTTTTCCCAAATCTATGAAGGCTATTTCCATTCAACTACCGGTCCTTATCAGCAAACCTCGAAAGGAAGCAGTTTCGGATTAAATTTTGGCATTCCTGTTTCCATTTTCAAACGCAAATAATCCTTGCCTGTTACCCGCTGTTATAAACCACATCACTAAATTTGAACCATGTCCAGATTAAAATGGTTCATTGTCCTGCTTATTTTTAATGCCTGTTCTCCTTCGAAACAGATCAACAGGTCGGCACAGAAAGAAGTGATGAATGATCCTTCATTGGAGTCTGCTCATGTAGGCATCAGTATCTATGATCCTTCCAGCGGCAAATACCTATACAATTACCAGGGTGATAAATTTTTTGTTCCTGCCAGCAATATCAAGATCCCCACCTGTTATGTTGCGATGAAGTACCTGGGTGACAGCCTGCCTGGATTAAAATACGGTATCGCCAGGGATTCATTTTTGATTGGCATTCAGCCAACAGGCGACCCAAGTTTTTTGCACCCGGATTACAAATTTCAACCTGCATTTAACTACCTAAGGCAGGTGGGAAGATTAGGTAAATATCAATTTGGAATACTTGATACTGTTTGGAAAGATGAACGATGGGGGAATGGCTGGTCATGGAATGATTATGATGCTGCGTATATGGTTGAAAGAAACAGTTTTCCTGCATTTGGGAACCTGGTGAACATCCGGTCAAATAATATAGACAGGCGACAACTTAGCGATACAGGCAGAGGGGGGACCGGTTTAAAATTATTTGAAACGATACCTGGTTATTTCAATGAGAAAGTCAATGAGTTTTCCTATTTGGTACCAGCGACAGCATTTCGGAACATTGAAATGAAGCTGAGAATTGAAAGACATTTAACTGAAAACTGGTTTACACCCTATGAATCCTCTAATAGTTTCACTAGTGTGAATTTACCGTTTGTAACGAATGGGTACAATACTACAAAATTTATTATTGAAGACAGTCTTAATGTCGGGATAGGAAGGTTGTCGCCTGCGGTAAAAGAATCTTTTAATAACACATATAATTATGTTTCTCCAAACGCAAGAAGCGTAAAGCTAGAAATTGATCAATGGCAAACCATTTACAGCCAGCCCACCGATTCCGTTCTCAAGCCCATGATGCACCGTTCGGATAATTTTTTTGCTGAACAAATGTTGCTGATGGTGAGTAACCAATTACTGGGAGTAATGAATGTGCAGCAGGTAGTTGACAGTATCTTAAAAACAGATTTCAGCGACCTTCCCCAGAAACCAAGATGGGCCGATGGCTCAGGCCTCAGCCGTTATAATCTTTTTACTCCGCAGGATATGGTTTCCATCCTTCATAAAATGG
>CBDUBK010000073.1:0-7848 GCA_965365375.1 uncultured bacterium
GCTGCCACTGTTCCTGGATATTTCATATCCTGCAGGAGCCTGGATATTGAGATCAGTAATAAGATTACTGCCACTCACCTGGTAGGATTGTTCAGTAGATGACTGGCCTGTGATGGATTGAAATGAACTAAGCGAACCTGCTATGGTGATCACAGGTACATTGCCACTGACAGGTGTGACTGTTCCTGTAAAATCAAAATCATTCACACTGAAAGTGCCGGCTGTGCTGCTACCTCCAAAACCATACAGGCGGAAACTGATTGCAGTTGTAAGACCCTGGAAAGCAGAAGCGGAAAGGCTGATCGTAGTTCCTGCAAGCACCGGTGTTCCGATGCCGGAAACAAAACCATCCAGGCTTGAACGGAAACTTAATTGTACCGGCCCGGAAGCTGAAGCTTGCGAGGTATACATGAAGGATTGAAGATTAAGCTGGTAACCTGGTAATGGTGTAAGTGTAAATTCAAAATAATCCTGCTCATCCGGTTGTGCATTGATGGTCCAGCCGCTGGCATTGTAACGGTTATTGGCATTGGATCCATTGATTCCGCTTCCTCTTCCAATTCCTGAAACATTTAATTGCGGGTCAATTACCTGCCCATCTGTATAAGGATTGGCAGTATTGGGATTGGTGCCCGTAATGCTGTTTGAAAAAACAGACTGGCCTGAAAGATCTTGAATGGCCAGTACCCAGATACCCAGGAGTAGAAATTTTCTCATATCAGAAACTTTTAAAGCTGAAGCCTCGTTATTCAATCAATTCAAATCGAAGCTAGAAGGCAGGGCTTTGAAAGTCCCGGGAAAAAAACAGGAATCTGCAGGTATTTTTCCCTTGCAAAATTGATCAGGTCCGTGAACGGTTATTGATATAAAGTTCTTTAACCAGTACGATGCCGATCACCATCAGGGGTGTTGCAAGTACCAGACCCCATACTCCGGTGAGGGGGGCAATCAGTAATTGTGCAATGATGATGAGAGCAGGTGGTATGCTCACCAGTTTCTGTTGAACCATGGGTGTGATAAAATTGCTTTCGATCACCTGTATCAGAATATATAACCCCGCTACAACCAGGGCTGTGGAAGGACTATCCATTAAACCGATCAGCACTGCAGGAATCATTGCGATGATAGGCCCGAAGTTGGGTATGAAATTGAGCAGGCCTGCTATCACGGCAAGCGCCAGCCACATCGGCATTCCAATGATCAGTAATCCTACACCTGTAAGTATCATCACTACCAGCATCGCGAATAGCTGGCCTTTCAGCCATTTTTTAAGATTGCCTGCGATCTTATTCAATACATCCTCGGCTTTTTTCTGTTTGGGTGGAGGCGCCAGCAGTACGATTCCCCTTGTATAGAGTTTTGGGGAAACGGTAAAGAAAATGCCGATAAATAGTATCACATAGATATCTCCCAATATACCAAAAGTTGATTTGAACAGGCTTCCCGCCATCATCTCAGCATCTTTCTGGGCCTGTGGTGAAGAGACCTTTTCCACCAGTTTTTTACCTAAAGAAGTTTCATTCAGTTTGGTCTTTGCATTCTCTATGGTGGTAGGCATAGTTTCCGTTAGTGCCGTGACCTGCGACTGGAGTTTGGCTCCTATCATCCAGAAGATCAGGATAAGCAGTAGAATGCTCCCTGCTATGGAAATAGCCATGCAGGCTCCCTGTTTCAATTTGGTATTCCTGCAGATAAGATCCGCCAGGCCACGGTAATAAACTGCTATCAACGTCCCTGCAAGGATCAGCAGCATTACATTGAAAGTGGCTCTGAGAAGAAAGATCGTGATCGTGATAAAGGCGATGATGCCTCCGGCAATCCAGACTTTCTGAGGAAAACTGTATTCAGTTTTGGAAACGGCCATGGGTGAGCGTATTAGTTTACGTTATCTCATCAACAATTCTGCCAGCGCCATTTCCCGGTATGACTTGCAGTTACATGAAGAGCCGTTAATTCTGGATGGAGGCCATGGTTCGCAAAATGCCGGAGGCCCAGGCATATACATTATGGCTCATGACCATCCTGCGCATCTGTTTCATTTTTTGCTGTTGCTGTTCATGGGGCATTTCAAGGGCTTTTTTTATCGCATCCGCCGATCCGTCGATATCATATGGATTGATGATCATGGCTCCGTGCAATTCCTGTGAAGCACCGGCGAACTGGCTCAGGATCAGTGTTCCGTCATTATGATCCCTTGCAGCGATAAACTCTTTTGCCACGAGGTTCATTCCATCATGCAGCGAAGTAACCATGCAGAAATCGGCAGAGCGGTAGAAAGGTATAATCTCTTCATGGCTGTGGTGTTTTTTCAGGAAAAGTATGGGCTGCCAGTTCTTGGTCTTGAATTTCCAGTTGATCCGGTTCACTTCCGCATCCACAGCATTAAGGGTATCCGAATAGCTTTTCAGCAAAGACCTGCTGGGTGCCCCGATCTGCACAAAACAGAACCTCCCGGTATATTCAGGATTCTTTTCAAAGAATTTTTCGATCGCCAGGAATTTTTCAATGAGTCCCTTGGTATAATCGATCCTGTCAACACCCACACCAAATTGCTGCGCATGTATGCCATGGTGCCTGAGCAGTTCCGCTGCATCAATCCTTTCCTGGTTATTCTGTTCATAATCTTTCAAGGTAAAAGCAATGCTGATCGGAAAAGGTTTTACAAGCGTAAACTGGTTGCCGATCTTAACGGAAAAACTTTCCCAGATCACTCTTGATTCCAGGGAATTATTTACGGTCTCCAGGAAATTATTGCAATGAAACTGTGTATGAAATCCTATCAGGTCGGCACCAAGCATGCCTAATAATAATTCACGTTTCCAGGGACAGATGCCGAATGACTCAGGATTAGGCCAGGGAATATGCCAGAAGATGGCCACCTTGGCATCAGGCCTTTGCTGTTTGATAAGTTTCGGCAATAAAGCGAAATGATAGTCCTGCACCAGGATAAATGGTTCTTCTTCATCCCTGATCTCTTCAAGAACAGCCTTTGCATACAATTCATTTACCTCGCAGTAATAATCCCAGTCCTCTTTCCTGAAGATGGGCCTTGTATGCGCGATATGGCAAAGCGGCCATAATCCTTCATTGGAAAAACCATAATAATAATGGTCTTCCTGTTCCTTGGTTAGCCACACTCTTCTCAGAGTGTATTTGCCTTCATAAGGCGGTACCAGTACTTTATCATTTTCATCAACCGTTTCCCTGTCCGCATCACCACTGCCCGAAGCGATCCATAAACCACCACAGGCTTTTAAAATGGGCTCGAGCGCGGTAACCATTCCACTTGCAGGCATGATACAGTTGATCTCTCTTCCATTGCGCACATGCATATATGGTTCCCGGTTGGAAACAACTACCAGTTTTTTATCCTGGAGCAATTGTTTCATTTCCTCGTTCAGCCTCTCGGGGGTCCAGATGGCTTCAGCTGAAGTGCGGAGCCTTGCTTCTTCCTGGGCAATCGCCTTGGCTTCCTGCATGGCCTGCGCGATGCCGGAAATTTCCCTGTACAGGGGTTCAAGGAAAGTGGCATGCGGTTTTCCTTTCAGTTCCACTACATTACCTGATCTTGCGGCTTTCACCCAGTCAATCACTTTGTTGACAGGAGAAAGAATGCCCCACCGTACAATGAGCAGGGTTACAATAGAAATTACCAGCGCCTGCAAAAACCACCTGACAAAATTCCGCATCCAGATGCTGTTGATGATGTTTTCGATGTATTCCGCATCTGTATAAAATACCACTGCACGGGAAGGAAGGTCCTGCCTTTTGATCAGCTTTATATATTGGAAAATATTCTTTCCATCCTGTTTGATGATATTGGTCTGTGAAGTATCCGCTGAAATGGCCTGTGTGATGTAGTCGGCAGAAATATCGAGAAAAGAATAAGCCCGGTTATTAAATGGGATGATACTATCTGCATGAAAATAAACAGTGATGCCCTCGAAACTGTATTGCCTGACGAGACTGTCAGGTATCTTCAAATCAGTACTGTCATATAAAATATCCGTTAGATGGGCGCGATAAAATTCATCTGATACACGGATGGTTTTTGTTTCCAGTTCATCATTCAGCTTTTCCCTTTCAGATGCAATCTGTACCGCCGTAAAGCCCAGGGCTACAAGCCCAACTGCCACAATGATCGCCAGTATTAATGCCAGGTTCAGTTTCATGGATTTTATTTAATCAATTGTCCAGGGATCGTCCATGGACTTTCTAATCACTTTCTAATTTTCATCAATCTCTTTTCCTTCTAGCTTTACTATTCTTTAGAAGAATAGCATTTTACTCAGAGCATTAGTTTTAAAGCCCCTGTTTTCACAGGGGCTTTCATTTACACACATAAAACCCTGGGAGACTTCAATATTTTTAAACAAAAGGCCTGAAAAGGAAAGCACCAGGATTTCTTACTGGAACGGATAGTAATGGTGAAGAAGCTTTCTGGTGAGTGCCGCTCCGGCCTGATGCTGTGAACGCAAAGCTAGACTGGAGGTATTAGGCTAATATTAGCTCAGCATTAGAATGAGATTAGAAAGGATGGAAAGCATCGCTGGATGCGGCGAAATGATAGTTTTGTAAATTCCGGAACAGATATGGAAGAACGCAACATATTGATCGTTGAAGATGAACCAAAGATCGCCGACACCCTCAAATTCGGCCTGGCGGAGAATGGTTACGAGGTGGATGTAGCCTATGACGGCCTCATTGCCAAACGTATGGTGATGTCCAATCCATACAACCTTGTTGTACTTGATATCAACCTCCCGGGTATCAACGGTTATGAATTGTGTAAGATTATCAGGGAATACAATCCCCAGGTTCCGGTGATTATTCTTACTGCTCTCAGCGCTTTGAATGACAAGATAGAAGGTTATGATGCAGGTGCCGATGACTATGTGATCAAACCATTTGAGTTCCGTGAACTGCTCATGAAGATCCGTGCCCTGCTCAGGCGCACAGGTGTTCAGCAGGTACCCATGGGGAATGTGCTGAAAGCCGCTGATCTTTCCATGAACCTCGACAGCAAGGAAGTGCGCCGAGGGGAAATGCCCATCAACCTAACCGCGAAAGAATTCCAGTTACTCGAATACCTGCTCCGCAATAAAAACAGGCTGGTTACCCGGGCCGATATCGCGATCAATGTGTGGGATATTGATTTTGATACCAACACCAATGTGATTGATGTGTATATTAACTATGTTCGCAACAAGATCGACAAGCCATTTGACCAGAAACTGATACAGACCCAGGTTGGAATGGGTTATATACTAAAGGAAAATTAAGATGCCCGTCCGCGTACGCATTACGCTTCTTTTCGCCCTCGTGGTTTTTGTAATTCTCGGTATTGTATGCGGCTCCATTTATTATTTTTCCTACACCTCCCGTATTGATACCATCAAACAACGTTTGCTCAACAGGGCCATGACCACTTCCAGGTTATTGAGCCAGACCAATATATTTTCCCAGCAGATCCTGCAAACAATTGATTCTTCCACCATGCTTACCATCAAGAACAAGGTGGTGCATGCTTACGATTACAAGAATGATATTATTTACCATTACAGGGATGAGCAGGGTGATACACTTAGCATTGATAAAGAAGTACTGGACGATGCAAGGGTAAAAGGAACCCTATTCTTTACTTCCGGTGATAAAGAAGCAGTTGCCTATCATTATGCCAACCCGGAAATGAGAATTGTAATGGTGGTGGCCGGTGTGGATACCGAGGGAAAGGCAAACCTGGAAAAATTGAAAGAGATCCTCCTGCTTAGTTTTCTGGGAGGGGTGATTATTGCCCTGGCAGGTGGGTATTTTTTTTCAGCAGGACTGATACTGCCTGTAAAAAAAATAGCGGAAGAAGTGAGGGAGATCTCGGCGCAAAGTCTTACCAGAAGGATCATCACTGGCGATACAAAAGATGAGTGGTACCAGCTGGCTCACACATTGAATGAACTTTTGAACAGGCTCCAGGAAAGTTTCGAATTGCAGCGTAGATTTATTTCGAATGCATCACACGAGCTTTCAACACCCCTTACCTCCATATCCAGCCAGCTGGAAGTGATCCTCCAGAGAGAAAGGGATGCTGAGGCTTACCGGAAAGTAATGATGTCTGTATTGCAGGATGTAAAAAATATGAGCAGGCTCACGCAGACCTTACTTGAATTTGCGAAGGCAGGGGGAGACGCAGGGGGGTTGGAAATACACCAGGTGCGTGTTGATGAGATCCTTATGAGAATGCCAGCCGAAATGCAGAAGCAGGACGCTGGTTTTTCGGTGCTGCTCACATTTGAACAGATGCCAGAGGATGAAAAAAAACTGCTGGTATATGGTAATGAAGAGTTGTTATTTACTGCCATCAAAAATATAGTGAGCAATGCCTGTAAATATTCGGCGGACAATAAGGCCGGCATCCGTTTCCTTGTAGAAGATCATCATTGCCTAATATATATTTCAGACAGGGGAGAGGGCATACCCGAAAAGGAGATCAGTAATATCTTCCAGCCATTTTACAGGGTAGATGAAAGCAGGGCCACTTCGGGATTTGGACTGGGGTTATCACTTGCGGAACGAATCATCAAACTTCACAAAGGAGAAATTTCTGTTGAAACAAGGAAGGGTGAAGGCTCCACATTTATCATCAGGCTGCCTACTGCAACGGGCGCTGAGTTCTAATACGATTCTAATTCAAATTGCATGGCAGGCAGGGGTATAAATCGGAGTTTTGGGGTAAGCGCATGCAAAAACAGATCTCATATAAACGCTCCTATTTATTGCTCGTGATGGCAATTGCACTGGTACTGGCCACTACCGCCGGCAGTTATTTTTATTCAGAAAATAAATATTACAGGAAGGCCAACCGGGAACTCATCATCCAGAATGATTCCATCATTTCCGTGAATATTGAATTGAAATCAGCAATCAACGGTAATAGCCGCACTGCTTCAAAAAACAGGATCCTTTTAAAGGAAATGAAAAAATGAAAGGCTCATCAACTCCATTGGCTAATAGCTAATGGCTAAAAGCTTTCTACCTCAGCCTGTCCATGTCCTTGATCAGTTTCTGGTCCTTGTAAATTCCTCTTGAGGCCAGGATATAAAATGCAAGGATGCCGAAATGAAACAGGCACCATAAGGCAATACTGCCGCTTGCAAAATTGTTCATCTCCAGGAAATACATTACCAGCAGGATCACTGTAAGAAAGATGCCCAGGTAAGTAAGTTTGAGCTGCATTTTCCGGTTGTCGAAAAGAAAAATATTTACAAAGGCCAGGGCACCGGCCAGCACTGTGATTATGGAAAGCCAGATGGTAGTCTGCGCATTGAGGTCAACCGGGGACTGGATATCGTCTTTGAGCCAGTCGCCTGTATAAAATGGGAAGCGGAATGTAATGGCAGCGAAAATTGCAGCGAGCAATAACCAGATCGATTGTATACGTTGAATCATAATAAAATTTTTAGTGTTTATCCAAATGCTTAATCAAGTTCAGGATAAAGCGGGAACTGTTTCATGAATGCATGCACTTCGCCAGATACCGATTTAATTGTGGCTTCATCATCAATATTCATCAGCACACGGTCGATCAGGTCAACTACCGTTTGCATATCGCCTTCTTTCATACCCCTTGTGGTGATGGCAGGAACACCAACCCTGATCCCCGAAGTAACAAAAGGTGATTTATCATCATAAGGGACCGCGTTCTTATTGAGAGTGATGTGCGCTTTGTCGAGTGTTTCCTGGGCTTTTTTACCAGTAATATTTTTATTCCTGAGATCAATCAGCATGAGGTGATTGTCAGTGCCCCCGCTGATGATATGGTAGTCTTTCTTCACCAGGGCCTTTGCCATGGCC
>CBDUBK010000074.1:0-7774 GCA_965365375.1 uncultured bacterium
CAATCCGCGGATATCACCAGCCTCGTCTCTCGCCCACACTACGGCTACCTGTGCAAAGGGCGCATTTGAGATCCACATCTTACTGCCATTGAGGATCACATGATCACCTGCATCCCTGATATTGGTGAGCATGCCGGCAGGATTGGAACCATGATCAGGTTCCGTCAAACCAAAACATCCCAGCCATTCACCACTTGCAAGTTTGGGCAGGTATTTTTTCTTTTGAGCCTCACTTCCGTAAGCGTAGATGGGAAACATCACCAGGGAGCCCTGGACGGAAGCAGTTGAACGGACACCACTGTCCCCGCGCTCCAGTTCCTGCATCATTAATCCATAACTGATATAATCCAGTCCGCCGCCACCATATTCCTCAGGAATCGTCGGGCCAAAACAACCCAGGTCTCCCAGTTGTTTGATGATCTGCTCGGGAAATTCCGCTCTCTGCGCATAATCTTCGATGATAGGAGAAATTTCTTTTTTTACATAATTCCTGACCGTTTCACGGATCAGTTTATGTTCATCTGTCAGCAATTCGTCTACACCGTAATAGTCCGGGGATTGAAAATGATCAGTTGCCATGCGGGCAAAAATAAGGTGTTTAGGTTTTGCTTACAGGATTCAGGCGGGAGCAGGGTAATTTCCCTTGAAAACCGGTACCACCCACGTAAATAGCTTTTTGGGAAATGAACAGAAAGATTAATTTCCTGTTTAGAAAACAGCTGCTTATAATGAAAACAATCTTTTCCTGCGTATTCCCCCTGTTTGTTATGACGATTTTACTTTCCTGCAACAACGAAGCAGGAACAGCATCAAACCAGAAAGATTCTATTACCGAAGTAAAGACTGACACAATGGTTTATGGTGAAATGAAAAAGTACTGGCTGGTATTTTTGAAGAAAGGTCCCAACCGCAACCAGGATAGCACGGCAAGAGCACGCATCCAGGAAAGGCACCTGGCTAATATTGACCGGCTGGCCAAAGAAAAGATCATCATCATGGCAGGACCAATGGGATATTCCACGCCCAGTGACCTCCAGGGCATCTTTATCATGGACGCGAAAGATTCTGCAACGGCAGCGGGTTATGTGCAGACAGATACAGCTGTTGTAACAGGCAGACTGAAATTCGAGATCCATCCATGGTGGACAGCACAGGGTAAATACAATTTCAACTAAGATTATTTGCTGGCCATAACCATGGTCCAGTAAGACCCTACCCTGGCCACACCCATTTCCTTATAAAGTTTGTTCATGATATTACGGCAATGCCCCGGGCTTGCGAGCCATCCGCGGATCACTGCCTGTTCATTGGCATAACCCATCCCGATGTTTTCACCGAAAGCACCCCACTGGTAACCTGCACGCTGGATCCGGTCACCCGCATCACTGCCATCAGGCGCTTCGTGACTGAAATAATTTTTCTGCTTCATATCGCTGCTATGATGGAGGGCAGCTGTTTCCAGCTGGCTGTTCCAGCTTACAGCAGCGGCAGGTCCATACCAGGTATCACCGCACTGGCAACCGGTCTTCCTCACATCATTCACTAATTGCAGAAGGGTTGTTTTGTTTACGGTAGATGCAAGGGGCGGTTCTGATGACCCAGTCATTTCCGCTTTAGTGCAGGAAACAAGCAAGGCAAAAACAAATGGTAATAACATAAGGCGGTTCATGTAGGTAGTATAACATGGGTGGATCGTCCAATATTGCGCCGGCTTTCGTTAAAATCTTGTTGAATGAAAATGGCCATGGCGTTTTGAAACACCATGGCCTTTTACTTAATAGTTCCGAGTTAAAAGTTCAAAGTTCAAAGCCAATGGCCATTGGCTACATTCTCCTTTTATTACCTGTCTGCTCCGTTTCCCTGTCCATCTCTACTATGTTAACAGGACGTTCAGAATCACCCAGCAAATGCTCGCTGAAGAAATCGGCCATCTTCCAGAAGAAATATTCAGTCATATCACCAAAGCCATGTCGCTGGCCGGGCAGCATCACCAGTTCAAATCTTTTGTTGGCCCTGATCAGTGCATTCACCATGCGGATGGTATGGGCCGGGTGAACATTATTGTCAATATCACCATGCACCAGCATCAGGTTTCCTTTCAGGTTTTTAGCCAGGTCAGGATTTTTTTCAATATTATAAACAAATGAAGTATCACCTTTTTCGCTGATGGTTTCTTTTACACCATGATGTTTTTCACTCCACCAGCGGTTATAGATCGCGTTGTCGTGATTACCCGCTGAAGAAACTGCCACTTTAAAGAAGTCGGGATAAACCAGCATGGCCGCGGTACTCATGAAACCTCCACCGGAATGACCATGAATACCTACGCGGTTGATATCAATATAATCAAAGCGGTCAGCCAGTTGTTCAACAGCTGCTTTTTTATCAGCAAGGCCATAATCACGCAGGTTGCCATAGCCAAAATTATGGTACCATTTGCTGCGGCCCGGATGGCCACCGCGGTTACCAACCGTTACTACAATAAATCCAACCTGTGCAAGACGGTCAATCCGGTCCATTCCCCTGCTGAAGGAAGTGTTCACTGCTTCGGTTTGTGGTCCTGGATAAACATATTCGATGATGGGATATTTTTTGGTGCTGTCAAAATCAAATGGTTTGTACATCACACCGTAAAGATCAGTAACCCCATCATCTGCCTTTACTTTGAAAGGTTCAGGGAATTTATACCCAGCAGCGAAGAACGAACTGAAATCCGAGGTCTCGAGATCCATCACCTTACGGCCTTCCGCATTGAACAAAGCTGATTTGGGAACGGTGTTGACCCTTGAATAATTATCAACGAAGTAAGACTTGTTGTCATTCATGCTTTGAACATGTTCAAAGTCGCCGGCGTTGAGTAAACGCAAACCGGAGCCATCAAAATTCACCCGGTAGAAGTGACTGTAATAAGGATTCTCATTTGACTCTTTACCATTAGCAGTAAAATAAAGAACCCTTTTCTTTTCATCAATCGCTACGATATCCTCGCTGTGAAAACTTCCCGAAGTAATCTGGTTCTTGAGCACACCGTTTCCATCATACAAATAAAAATGGGCCCAGCCGTCTCTTTCACTCCATTGAATAATTTCATTTCCACCATTGATAATGCCCGGTCTTTTCACTTCCACGTAAGTATTCATACGCTCAGGAATCAATGCTTTTACAGCACCGGTATTGATATCCACTACGCACTGGTCAATCCTTTTCAGGTCACGGCTGGTACGGGTAAAATAAAATTTATCATTGGTACCCAGCCAGCGCAAGGGTCTCCAGTCATCATCACGTGTGTTAACAGGATTGATTGCAGACCAGATGCTGACCTCCTGGTCCTTGTATTGTTTTACAGGAAGTTCTTTGTAAGATTTATCCGCATTGTTGAAGAGCAATACTCTTGCAACAGGCGCTTCTTTTTCACCCGGCATCCAGTATTTATAAGTTTCAAGTGTAGGCCTTGGTTCGGCAATGCTGTTGATCACCCATAATTCCTTCACCGCGCGGGCATCTGTTCTCACCATGGCAAAATGTTTGGAATCAGGGCTCCAGAAAATAAAAGCAGGTTTTCTTTTGTTCTTATTTTTTTCCTTGTCAATGTTGGTCTCGCCCATACCGGACAAAAACCCTTCCGTTCCATAACTGAAATATTCAACACCGTCCTTTGTTACCTGGGTTTCCCTGATGGTGCTGTCATCCTCATTCATCAATGCTTTTTCATAATTGGCCCTGTCCATCCAGTAGAGGTTGTAATTGCGCACGAATAATACTGTCTGGCCATCGGGAGAAATATTCGCCCATCTTGGTGTTCTTCTCGGTCTTTTAAGCTCGGATAGCTGCACCAGCTGACCGGTATTGATATTGTATTCGAAATAATATCTTTTCTTTTCTGTTTTTGGAGCAGTGCCTTTTTTTGCAGCCGTATCCCTGATCACGCTGTCCTGCGTGCTCCTTACTTCAAACTGGATCCAGTTCTCATCACGAACAAAACGCATGCTGTCCATCTTGAGGTTCTGCGCATCCATTGGATCTCCAACAATAGCGGTAAGTTTGGCAGCCATGGTGGCATTGTCGAACAATAAACGTTTTTCAGCTTTTGCCGGGTCAACGATATACCAGTTGGTACCATTGGAAGTGGAATAGGTATACCAGAATCGGTCGGAGTTTTTTAACCAGTGCGGATCAACATTTGTGCTGTGCAGTACACGGTTCAATTTTGTGGGAGCATACCTGGCGGCCTGCTGGTAATTGGCTTTGGTTACAGGCTCCTGTGCCATAGAAAACAGGCTGAGGGCAATCAAGCCCCATAAAAGAAAAATTCTTCTCATGTGTGTTATAGATTATAATACTTGAAAAATAGCGAGGGCGGAACGATCCCTCAAATTTATTTTACCAGCGGCAACCGGAAGAGCGGGGCACGAGTGCGGAGTGCGACGATTATAATCACGCTCTCACTCTTTTTTTAAATACCAGCTCATTTCTTGTGCATAGGCTTTCGCTGCTTTGGCAGCTGCTTCTGCAAAGTCTTCGCCGCTGGATGCATAGATCACCGCACGGCTGGCATTTACCAGCAGGCCGCAGTCTTTGGTCATTGCTTTTTTTGAAATCTCTTCCAGGCTTCCACCCTGGGCACCTACCCCGGGCACCAGGAAAAAATGTCCGGGCAGCATCTTCCGGATATTGATAAAGGACTCTGCTTTGGTAGCGCCTACCACGAACATGAGATTCTCCTCTGTTCCCCAGCGGGCTGTTTTTTCGAGGACCATTTCATACAGCATCCTGTTTTCCTGCTTCGTGATATGAACACCCTCTTCGAGGATCTCGGTTGTTTTAACAAAAGTCTGCAGTTCAAAATCAACCGCGCCCGGGTTGGAGGTCAGCCCAAGTACGATCGTCCACTTATCATTATATTCCAGGAAGGGTTTGATACTGTCTTCGCCCATATAAGGAGCAACTGTGATGGAATCAAAACCATAGGTTTCAAAAAACGCTTTTGCATACTGGCTGGAAGTATTACCTATATCTCCACGCTTTGCATCCGCGATGGTGAAATGTTCCTTTGGAATATAATCCAGGGTTTTTTGCATGGATTCCCATCCTTTGATACCCATGGCCTCATAAAATGCCGTGTTGATCTTATACGCAACGCAATGTTCTTTCGTGGCATCAATGATCTGCCGGTTGAATTCAAAGACCGGGTCTTCAGCAGAAAGTACCTGTTTCGGAATGAGGGAAAGATCCGTATCAAGACCCACGCAGAGGTAGGAATGTTTTTTATAAATCTGTTCAACCAGTTCTTTTCTTGTCATCAGTATCCTTCTAAAAAATATTTTATAATGATGATCCTTTTTTCCCCGCTTTTTCCAGGATCATTTGTTCAACCTCCTCACTGTCCCAGCGTTTATCAAGCTCCGGCAGTTTCATGATCTCCTGCATGATCATTTCCTGTTTCTGGCTGTTGGCCAGGGCTTCGCTGTAACGGATGTGCGGGCTGAAAGTAACCTGCGAGTAAGCAGGGATCCACCTGTCAGGATATTTTGCATGGATCCGGCCTTCGATTTTTTTCTGAAGCAGGAAAGAAGGATCAGCAGTACGGGATCTCATCTCCGTAAAATTATTGATGGCCAGGTCGGCAATGGCATCTGCATCAGGTTTCCTGCTTTCCTGGAAAGCCTCCAGTATCTGCGACCAGTCATCACCGTATTTTTCCATGAGTGCGTTCAATACACTGCAATCCTCGAACCCCGCATTCATACCCTGCCCGAAAAAAGGTACAATGGCATGGGCAGCATCTCCCAGCAAACAAAACTGGTCATCACGCTTCCATGGAAAACATTTTACCGTTACAAGCGATGAGGCAGGATGATTAAAAAACTGGTCTGTGAGATCAGGGATCAGTTTCACTACATCAGGAAAAGTATGCTGAAAAAATTCGCTGACTGCTTTCTCTGTTGTAAGTTTTTCAAAAGAAGTTTCACCCTCAAACGGAAAGAAAAGCGTCCCGGTAAAACTCCCGTCAGGGTTGGGCAGCGCGATGAGCATATAATCTTTCCTGGGCCAGATATGCAGGGCATTTTTTTCCAGCAGAAAACTATTGCCGGTTCCTGCAGGTATGCTCAGTTCCTTGTAACCACAATCAATATAATATTGCTGGTATTCAAAACGGTCGTGCTGCAACATGTGTGAAAGCCGGGCAGCTGAATAAGCACCATCCGTTCCGAACATCAGCTCAAAATTTTCCTTTACTGGTTTGGACTGGTGCGTGAATAAAACCGCCCTGCTTTTCCAGTTCACCTGGTCAAGGCGGTGATCAAAAAAGATTTTGACACCCATGGTTTCCGCGAGATCCATCAACCTTGCATTGAGCTCTCTTCTTGAAACGGAATTTATATACTGGCCCTGCTTGCCATAAGGCTGGAAGGCTTCTGAACCATCGGCATTATGGATCTGCCGTCCATGCATAGGTATGGCGATCTCCAGGATCTCTTTTGAAATACCAACTTCTTCCAATGCTTTAATGCCACGGTCACTCAGTGCCAGGTTGATGGAGCGGCCGGCTTCCACCTGCTGCCGGCGCATATCACCCCGGCGCTCATAAACAGAAACCCTGTATCCTTTCTTAGCCAGGTAAATGGACAAGAGGGATCCAACCAGGCCGGCACCAATTACTGTGATTTCTTTTTTCATACCTGAATCAGAAGAGGTCAGCGATTTTTTTCCTGCAAAATGGTTTGGATGATATTCCCAAAACGCCAGACCTCTTCAAATGTATTGTAAAATGGAACAGGGGCCACACGAATCACATCAGGCTCACGCCAGTCTGCAATCACGCCCTGCCGGGTTAATTCATTAAAGATCCTTCTGCCATCTGAAAGCATGTGCATGGAAACCTGGCAGCCACGTTCTTTTTCATTTGAAGGTGTGATCAATTCGATGGTGCTATGAACCTGTTGTTCATTGATCGCCTCAAGAATATAAAACAGGTAAGCCGTCAGCAACCTGCTTTTAGTAACCAGCCGGTTCATACCTGCTTCATCAAAAAGATCAAGAGCTGCCAGGTGTGCCGCCATGGATAAAACAGGAGCATTGCTCAATTGCCATCCTTCCGCGCCTGCAATGGGAATAAAACCTGCCTGCATCTGGAAACGTTTCTCTTTTTCATAACCCCACCATCCGGCCATGCGGGGCATGGATCGGTCCATCGCATGTCTTTCATGTATAAAAACACCCGATACACCACCCGGACCAGAATTCAAATATTTATAACTGCACCAGCAGGCAAAATCAACATCCTGGTTATGAAGGTCCAATAAGATATTTCCGGCAGCATGGGCCAGATCAAAGCCTGCATAGGCACCCACTTTATGTGCCGCTGCGGTTATGGCCTGCATATCGAAGACCTGTCCCGTATAATAATTCACACCACTGAATAAGACCAGGGCTGTGCTCTCACCATTCTTTTCAATGGCAGCCAAAATATCTTCCGTTCTGATATTTTGTTCACCCGCGCGTGGCGGCACTTCAATAATCGCGGTTGAAGGATCAAAACCATGGAGACGCACCTGGCTTTCCATGGCATACTGGTCGGAAGGAAATGCCTTCGCCTCGCAAATGATTTTGAAGCGTTCCGCATCCGGTCGGTAAAAACTGGTCATGAGCAAATGAAGGTTCACAGTGAGCTGGTTCATCACCACCACTTCATGTGGCTTTGCGCCCACCAGCCTGGCAATTTTACCTGTGAACAATTCATGGTATGAAAACCAGGGGTTCTTTGCATGGAAAT
>CBDUBK010000075.1:0-7772 GCA_965365375.1 uncultured bacterium
TTTACCACTGGATCTTCTTAGAGAAATGCATGATCACACCCAGCGTGATGAACAATCCAATACTTCCAAGTATCAGTGAATAATCCTGCAACTGAAGTATGGTAAATACATAGGTGTACACCAGCAGCAGTATAACAGAAAGGATCATTGACAATTTCGAAGAGTCGAGAATTCCTTTTACAAACCAGGTGATCAGTCCTATAGTGCAAGCCGCTGCTATGATGTAGGAAATATTGAATCCCACATACTCTGAAAAGGAAAGCAGGAGGGTATAAAATAAAACCAGTGCTACACCTATCAATCCATACTGGAAGGGATGCACTGATTTTTTATTGGTGGTTTCCATGATAAAAAATGCAGCGAATGTGAGCAATATGCATAATGCTGCATACTTGATGGAACGCATGGTTTTCTGGTAATCATTTACCGGTACAAAAAGATCTGCACCAAAAGCAGCCTTGCTGAGGTTATTTGGAATGGTGTCAGCGCCTGTTTTAGCCAGGGGATAAACACCATACGCATTATTCTTCCATTGCTGGGGGAAATTTCTTTTCTGAGCCACGCTTTTCCACTGCGCAGAAAAACTGTCTGTTTTAATATCCGAGGTCAGGGGCAGGATGTCACCAGTAAAACTGGGGTGAGGCCATTTGGCTTTCATGGAAACTGTAGTGGATTTTCCTACCGGCGTGAATAATAATTGTTCAGAGCCGCTTAATGAAAGCTCGATATTGAAATCATTTTTTTGAAGGTCCTGGATACCTGTTAACGCTAAAGGCGCATACACTCCTTCTTCCGGTGTGGATATCACAGGCGCATCCGTTGTCGCGGCAATTGAAGTTTGGTTCCATTTGAATTGTACATCTTCGTTCAGGCCTTTTGTATCGGCGATATGTATTTTCAGGAAAGCTTCGTTCCATAATACCTGCTCCGGCCTGATACCCAGCTTTTCCGGTGAAACTCCCGCGAAATATCCTTTCAACTGGTGTTTGGAAGTATATAAAAGAACCTTGTAGATGCCCCGGTATTTTTCTTCAGGACTGATCTCGGAACTGATCCTAAGATCTTCCGGTAAAAAATAGGCAAGATTTTTTACCGGAAGATTCTTACTGTTGGTATCAGCAGGAAAATCATAATAAGGTAATACCAGTAAAGGTCCGGCAATATTTTGCCTGCCAGCCCAGCGGCCGCTTACTTCAGCTATGGCTTCTTTTTGTCTTGTTTCCCTTTCTTCAATGAGTTCCCTCACATAGAAAGTAGGGATCTGGAGGATCAGTATGATCATTCCAATGATCAGGGCTTTGACGAGCAATTTTGTTTTGGACCAAACTTGTTGAACAGTTTCCATGATTGATTTTTTATGGGGTTGAAATTTTTAATTCGAGTTGGCGGGCATTCGTGTAACAGATATATAATGGGAGCAGTCCGGCCAGTCCAAATGAACAGTCGATCAACTGCCAGCCAATTGGTATGCCCCGGAAATAGCCTGCTATAAATGCGAGCGGGAAAACAAGCAGGCAGGCGATCATTCCAAACTGCAGCACCCAGATATTTTTTACAGGATCACGGTAGGGACCAATAAAAAGAATCGCCAGGATGAAATGAGCAAAGGCCAGCCAGTCATAACCATAAAGGAGAAATGGATAGCTGGCACTCGTTTCACGGTAGGCCAATAAAACCTTATGAAGCCAATAGTAGATTTTAGTTTCCGCAGGAATCCATTGGAGCAACCAGCTTAATTCAGCATTGACCGGGATGGCAGTCAGGCCGCTTACAAAAAGTGCTGCCATAAAAAAGACCAGCCAAATGCGTATGGTGCGCAGTTTCTTATTCATGTTCTTTGATTGATTGAAATATCCTGGAAATAGCAGTTCCCTGGGAAAGCACCACTGCATAGGAGGTTATCATCCCAAGCGCGATCAGGAACAATTCATTGCCCGGGAGGGTCTCTTCAAAAACAAAAGCAGGTACGGAAACTGCGAGAGGCAGGGCTGCCAGTAAAAGGATCCAGGCAAAGCCAGTTGAGATAGACAGTCTTTTCAGCAACCAGGCAACTGCATGTACAATCAACACGCCGGGTGAACTTAGTACCAGTGAAATGAAGGCGGTTGTGATCATCATCTCCCTGGACCAGTTAAAAAAATAACAAAGGGATAGGAGGCAGATCATGATGATGATATTTGACCTTATGTACAAGCCTGCTAATATTTTATGCATGTTGTTTCTTATTTAAAAAGTACTTTGTATTTCAAAGTATAAGTACAAAAAAAAATTACTTGACTCCCTTGATCATTCTTTCCAGTCCTTCAATATGGTCCTTAAAAGCTTTTTCACCCGAACGTGTAATGGAATAAGTGGTGTTGGTCTTTTTGCCGATAAAGCCTTTATGCACTTTAATAAAACCACTTTCATCCAGGGTTTGCAGGTGCGTGGCTAGATTGCCATCCGTAACTTCCAGCATCTGCTTAAGGTCATTAAAATTCACCTCCTCGTTCACCATGAGAATGCTCATCACACCCAGGCGCACGCGGTTGTCGAAAATTTTATTAAGACCTGATATGGGATTATTGACTGCCATTTTTCTTTTTCACGAATCAAAGAATGATTTTAGTACAAGGACCATGGACCATGGTCTATCGACCCCTCTCATATTTCCACCACATCGCGAAACCATACACTATATGCAGCACCCCGAAACCTAAGGCCCAGAAATACAAACCATACCCGATATACTGGGTGTTCAGTAAACCAAGCACGATTTCAGAATAACCCAGGTATTTGATATCACTTACGGTGTATTTGCTGCCGTTGACCAGTGCCAGGCCATAGAATACAAGGGTTGCAGGTGCAACAAACCTCCACTCATCATGCTGCAACAAGGCAATTACAAATAGGCCACCGGTAACAAAAGGCAGAACCGTATTAAAAACAAGCTGCTTGCTGGTATGATCCCACAGGGGTAGTTTTTCCTTTCCCGCCCTGCGCCAGGTGAAGAACAGAGCTGAAACGAAAGCCAGGGCCATCACTGCCAAAGCCAGGAGAAAAAGATTCAGCCTCAGGTCCTCGAATGCCTTGCCCGTATAACCCTGGTGGGCATACTGTGCATAATATTCATGGATCCAGTCGTAAGCAAACCAGGCACCGACCAGGGCCCATATTCCTGCGGCAATGCCACTAAGTCCACTCAATGAAATGAAACGGCTTGACCGTTGCATCATCTTACGGATATCCTGCAATGCATCCAGGTGTTGGTTTCGTTCGCTCATAAAAAAGCACTTTGTAATACAAAGTAATCACAAGCAATCAGCATTTCAAAATAAATTTTCCGGTTTTAGCGTATTATTTGTTCTCCTGTTCCGAAGCTGACTCTTTCAAATAGGTTTCCATTTGTTTGAGCAAATGACGCAGCTGCCCTTCCAGCTTTGGAAGTTCAAGGCTTTCTTCCCAGTAAATGCCGCTGGCTTTTGAATCAGTCAGGATTTCACCGCCTTTAAGTTCATAGGGACCTGTTATACCCAGGTAGTATACTTTCTCTTCATCTTCGTTCTCATATCCAATCTGGAAAAGGAAAAACTTTTTCTTTTCTCCCATGAAAACGATCTCCCGCTCTCCCAGGAATTCAACAGAAGAAACATCAACATCATCTGACCCGATCATATGCATTTCAGCTTCAGCAATCTTCAACTGGGTTGCATACTGTGCAGGGAATAATGAAAGCTTACCCAGCTTTTTAAGTTCATTATACAGGTAATTGCGGTTACCCAGTCCTGCTGCAAGCTTTTCCATTTCCCCCTCATCAACCACAACATTATTTTTAATTAATGCAATCACAGCTTCATAAGCGAAATCTGGATCCTCCATTTTCACCATATCACCCAGAATTTTATTGCCTTCTTCCTCATTGAATTTTCCTATAAGGCTGATCCAGTTGTGATACCACCAGTATGCCCCCTCCTCTTTTCCGAAACTTTCCATTTTTTCCCTGGTCATCCGGTAGATCTTTTCCCTGTACGCCTTAAGGTCTGCGGGCTTTAAAAAACTACTATCTAATAATGTATTGGCGGTATTAACTACCACTTCAGCCATTAGTTTCGAATCGAGGAGTTCCAAGAACTGGGGGAAAAGCGTAACTGTCAATTGCAGGGAATCCCGCAAGGGGTAATAAAGCCCGGAAGCATTTCCTTCCTTCGGTGGATTTGTCTTCAACAATTTATTCATCAGGGCATAGGACTCTTTGGTTTGATAATATGCCAGGATTTCCAGCAGGTTTAATTTCACACCTTCTTTTTTACCCTTCAATGAATTATAGTTCTTTGAAATGAAATCCAGGGATGATTTATCCGGCAGGTTCTGCAGTGTTTCTGATATTTTATCATACACCGAAGAATATTCATTGATCTCAATATAATCCTCCATCAGCGCATTGTACAACACCGGCAAATCTGCATTCGTAAAAATCACATTTTCATAAGTTGCTAAGGCAAGGTTGAAAACAGTTGTGTCCTTCGACTTCAAAGCCTCCATCAGCTGTTTCAGCTTTTTGGTATAAATAGTAGGAGCCTGTTGGCCTGTGACCCTGAAATCATTAAAAAAACTGTTGACATTATTGTTGTTGATATATTGTTCGGGCACATGAGTAATCAAAGAATAGATCGTATCCCGGCTGACAAATATCCGCACTCGTTTTACGGTAGTATTCTGGTCTTTTTTGAGTGAGAATTCAAAAGTCTTCACGCCTCCCGTTACAATAATTTTTTTATCAATCACTGAATCAAGATAAGTGAGGTAGGATTTCAGTTGTTGTTCCAGGAAAGCTGAATCATCTTTAACCCAATAATAAGGGGATGCAACGGATTTGAATACATCATATGAAATCGAAGTGATTGTGTCTACACTGGTATATTGTTCTTCATGAGTTACACCCTCAGGTTCAACTGTACTTTCTTTCAATTGAAAAGCTGCCGGGGCCTTTGTATAAAATCCGCCCTGCCCGAATTCTTTCCAGTTCTCCTCTTTGAATTCCACCAGTTCAAAAGATCCGAGAACCCTTTCTGCTTCCGAAAAATCTGAATTCTTTGCACCTCCCGCAAGAAAAGAATAAACCCTGTTGGCCCTCAACACCGAAAGCATGATGAATTTTGCTTCATCCAGGTCAGCTTCCATCCGGAAAGCAGGCCATCCCTTAAAGAGGAATGAATAACTATTATAAACAGAATCAAAATTCGGACTGACTTCATTTTTATAACTCTCGTAATAGGTAGTATCACCTTCGAGATAATAACCCGAGGTGACATCTCTTACCTGAACCATATAATACAAACCGGTTTCCTGGTCTAAGTAGTCGTAGGTAAAAAATTTCCATCCCGACCCGTCAGCCTTCCTGTCTATTGCAGTATTGGGACGCGGAGCGCCCGGTAATTCTATATTGAATCCTTTACCTGGAATCGTAAACCTTGCCCAGCCCTTAGTAGAAACTATATCCTTTGCTACAAATGAGTTATAAAATCTTGCAACGTCCTTACTTTCCAGGTTGGTGGCCCGCGATGAGAAGGCCACTAAAAAATAAACCGTAAAATTTTTCTTCAGTATCCTCAGCTTAACAGCGCCATGTTCGGTTTTGAAACTTCCTTCCAGCCCTCCTGTTTTACCCGCACTGATCTTCTTTGTTTTGATCTTTTTATCAAGGCTTCCCATTTCCCGGCTCATGGTCATAAACAACTCATCAAGACTCAGCTCCTTATTGCTGTTGATTCCATTGCCAGCCATATAAAAGGTCATGCTGGGAAGATCAAAGAATACCTTCATCTTAAAAGCATCACCCATCAGGTTATAATCTTTGGCAGGTCCCGGCATTTCAAGAAGAAATGCTTCTTCTTCAATTTTATGCCAGGGCTTTTCGGCAAGGCGGGCTGCATATACTTCCGGTTTAACAGACTGGTTTGAAAATACCGGTGTTACTGTGAAACCTTTTTTTCTTAATAATGTAATCACACCCTCTTCGCCGGGCAGATGGGCAGCTCCAACAGCAAAGAACATTGTTCTTATTGCACTCAGGCTGTCCATCCTTGTGGCCATCTTATAATTTCTTTTGACCTGCAGCACTTCTTTTACTTCTGAACTGTAACTGGTATCCACATATTCGGAGATCTTCTGTAGATCCTTATCCAGGTAAATTTTTATCAGTTGCTCCAGGCTTGCCCTGAGCGATTTCTCAGGCAGGAATACTTCTTCCGGGCTCAGGTCTGCTCCCAGTTCATCTTTTAAATCCAGCTGGTCGGTCACATCTTCAATACCTCCCATCCACTTCCCCATTCTTAAAGCGAGTCCATATAAATAACCGTCAACAATGGTTTCCATTTCGCCGCGCTGTACAAGCCTGTTCATCCTGTAATCACGGATCCTTTTGAGATCCTTACTGCTTACACTTTCCGGATCAAGGTTTAATTCTTTCAGGATGGAATCAACTTCAGCGTCGTTGACCTTATCTTTCAAACGGGTCCGCATCTTATCAACCAGTTCGTCTTCCGCATCACGGAATCCCCGGCTGAGCATCGTATCGATAAGTTCATTAAAATCGATCTCAAGAGCGAAACCATCTACTTTTTCAAGGGCCTGGTACACAGAATCTGTAAATTGAAACAGCCTCTTGTCCTGCAGGTGCATCGTGCCATACAGGTAGGATGGTTTTTCGAGACCATTTCCACTAATCCTCCATAATAATGTGTTGGGCCATTTTTGCTGGGCGAAGCCGGAGATTGAAATAACTAAAAAGGCAAATACGATTGCCACACGGGTACCTTGCATCTGTTTTGGTTTGCGGGCAAGATAATCAAAACCCTTAAAGACTAAAATGAGGTAAATTTCCCGACAGCCTGCCCAATAACATGAGCCGCCTGCCCGATTTCTTCCGCGCTGATTGTTAAAGGAGGAGAAATCCTGAGACATTGCGGAGCAAACAGGAACCAGTCCGTCAGTACACCATTCGAAATACATTCATCAACCACCTTTTTACAGGTTTCCGGATCTTCAAATTCCAACGCCATCCAAAGGCCGGCAGAACGGAATGTTTTCACCGGTATGCCTTCCATTTTTTTCCTGAAAATTTCCTCTTTTTCCAGGGCCTGTGAACTAAGATTGGATTCCAGCAGCACTTTCATGGCTTCCATTCCCGCGGCGCAACAAACAGGGTGCCCGCCGAAGGTGGTGATATGTCCCAGTACAGGATGCTCCGTGAAATGATCCATCAGTTTTTTATCAGCTATGAATGCACCCAAAGGCATACCTCCGCCGAGCGCCTTACCCAGCAAAAGAATATCAGGAAGCATTCCTGAATGTTGAAATCCCCAGAGTTTCCCGGTACGCCCAAACCCTGTTTGTATTTCATCCAATACAAGAAGGGTACCCGTATCCCTGCATTTTTTTTCAAGGGCTTTCAGCCAGTCCGTTGATGGAAGAAGGATGCCGGCTTCAGCCTGCACCGGTTCCACCACCACGCAAGCAGTACGCTCTGTTATGATTGAAAGATCTTCGTATGACTGGTAATTGATGTGATGAATACCCGGGAGCAGGGGCCTGAAAGCATTGCGCCAGTATTCATCACCAATAATGCTGAGTGCTCCCTGGGTAGAACCATGATAGGAATGATTGAAAGCAACGATCTCCTGGCGGCCGGTAAATTTTTTTGCAAGCTTCATGGCACCTTCCACTGCTTCAGCTCCTGAATTGGTAAAATAAACCGCATTTAGCGATGCCGGGAGATGACTGGTAAGCAGCTT
>CBDUBK010000076.1:0-7772 GCA_965365375.1 uncultured bacterium
GCCTTCCACGATAGCTGTTTTACCAACCCCGGGTTCACCAATGAGGATGGGATTATTCTTTTTACGACGGGAAAGGATCTGCGAAACCCTTTCGATCTCTTTTTCCCTTCCTACGATTGGGTCAAGTGTACCGGTCTCCGCGAGTTTAGTAATGTCTCGGCCAAAATTATCCAGTACGGGTGTTTTGCTTTTGGTAGCGCCCTGTCGTGGTTTTGACTGGGAGTATTTTTTCTCCTCATCAAAATCATCGTCATTTTCTTCCTGGTATTCGGCGCGCGGGTCATTAGATTTCATGACACCAAGTTCCTGTCTGAACAGATCGTAATCCACGTCAAATTGATTTAGAATTTGGGTTGCAATGTTTTCTTTGTTTTTCAAGATGGAAAGCATCAGGTGTTCGGTTTCCACCGTGGGACTCTTCAGCGCTTTGGCTTCGAGTACAGTAACACGGATCACCTTTTCTGCCTGCTTCGTTAATGGCAGGCTGTTAATATTTGCAATATTCTTACCAGTCTTGTCTTTAACGGCCAGTTCTATTTCCTTTCTTAACTCGTACAGGTCAACATTAAAGCTCTTCAAGATTCGAATAGCTGTATTATCTCCCTCACGAATCAGTCCCAGCAATAAATGTTCCGTCCCGATGAAATCATTACCCAGCCTCAGGGCTTCTTCCCTGCTGAAGGAGATGATCTCTTTTACTTGTGAGGAAAAATTATTATCCATTTGATTCGGTATGCTTTATACAATAATAAAAAATATTTTTGGACGATTCTAAGACCTCATGCTTTAGTCTTACATTAGTCTATATGGAAGTCAAAACTGATACCAAAGAGAAATTTCATGTCATCCGGGTGGAAACATCGGAATTGCCTGCTAATCTGGCAGCAGAATTGAACCGCCAACTGTTAGAACTGCTTAAAGATACAATAAAGAATGTAGTGGTGAATTTAAGGACTGTTAAGAGTATGGACCAGGAAAGTGCCGAAATGCTGGTGCGTACACAACAGAAATTCTATGAGGAAAATGCATCCTTTGTCTTCTGCGAATTGCAGCCCGACCTGGAACAATTCCTCGATGTACAGGAACTCCTGGAACTCATGAATGTAACGCCCACTGAAAGTGAAGCCTATGATATCGTACAAATGGAAGAGATCGAAAGGGAATTGCTTGGCGGTGATGATTTCGATGATGAGCCAAAGCCATAAGGTGTATGAACGGCGTACCGGGAATCATTCTTGAAAAACTTGCAGCGATCACAGGATCCAAAAAAGAACAGCTCAAAATAACCAGGACCGGTGGAGGCAGCATCAATGAAACTTTCCGGACAGATGCAGGCAGGATGACTTATTTCTGCAAGATCAATTCTGCTTCCAAATTTCCCCAATTATTCCTGAAAGAAAAGAACGGACTTGAGGCATTGTCAGTAACGGGTTGCATATACACACCTGAAATCGTTGATCATGGCGAAGCAGGTCCATGGCAATACCTGCTCCTGGAATATATAGAAGAAGGACAAAGAACGCCGGCGTTCTGGCAGCAACTTGGCAAACAACTGGCAACATTACACCGGCAGGGCTCAGGTGAATTTGGTTGGAGAGAAGACAATTATATGGGATCTGTTCCGCAGCGAAATGACTTATCCAAAAACTGGGATGAATTTTTTATTTCCCGGCGTCTTGAGCCAATGGTGAAATCCTGTTTTGATCAAAACCTGCTGCAATCGAAACACGTATTGGCATTTGAAAATTTATACAGTCAGGTTCCCGGTCTTTTTTCTGGTGAAGCTCCTGCCCTGTTACATGGTGATCTCTGGAGCGGGAACTTCATGTGCGGCCAAAATTCCAGACCGGTATTGATTGACCCCGCGGTTTATTATGGCCACCGGAGTATGGACCTTGCCATGACCACTTTGTTCGGCGGTTTTCACCAGGATTTTTATACATCCTATCATGAATATTATCCCCTGCCCGTTAATTATAAAGAGCAGTGGGAAATATGCAATTTATATCCCCTGCTGATCCACCTTTATTTGTTTGGAAGAAGCTATTTATCAAAGGTGGAAACCAGGCTTATTGCCTATGGTCTCTAATGGATTGCCTGCCATATCCTGTGACGACCTAAATTTGCGTGCATGTTATCAGTGACCATATTGGGAAACAATTCAGCCGTACCTGCTTTTAACAGGCACCCGACCAGCCAGGTGGTAACACATGACGGTACTCATTTCCTTGTGGATTGTGGTGAAGGCACCCAGATCCAGATGATCAAATACCGCATCAGGCGCGGCAGGATCTCACACATATTCATTTCACACCTGCATGGTGATCATTACTTCGGACTGGTAGGATTACTCAATACTTTCGGACTTCTCTCTCATAAACAGGAACTGCATGTGTATGGACCTGCGCCTTTGCAGCAGATAATAGAATTACAAATGAAGGTGGCAGAAACGGTTCTGCCCTATCCATTATATTTTCATACGCTTACCAAACCGCAAGTGCTGGTGGATAATGAAAAGATCAGGATATCAGCTTTTCCTACTACGCACCGGATAGAATGTTATGGTTTCCTTTTTGAAGAAAAAGAGGGTAAAAGAAAACTGCTCATTGATAAAGTGAAGAAGTATAATATTCCTGTGAGCTTTTATTCAAGCCTGCAAAACGGGCTGGATTACATTACCTCGCGAGGTCAGGTTGTAAAAAATGATACCGTTACAGCTGCACCCGAGCGTGGAAAAAAATATGCTTTCTGTGCAGACACACGTTATGATGAAAACCTGATACAATATATCTATGGAGCGGATATGATCTATCATGAAACTACCTACCTGGATAATATGAGAGACAAGGCCGGCGAAAGATTTCATTGCACTACCAAACAGGCAGCTGAGATCGCAAGAAAGGCCATGGTGAAAAAATTACTGATCGGACATTTCAGCTCCAAGTATGATACTTTGGAAATGTTTGAAAAAGAAGCAAGAGAGGTTTTCTCGAATACAGAACTGGCTATAGAGGGGAGCAGTTACGAGGTGCATTGAGGAGGAAGGGGTAAGGGGCAAGGTTTAAGGTGCAAGGATCAAGGTGCCAGACCTAAAATCAAAATTGTAATCTGAAGCCAGCCTGTTGATGTAAGTGACTCCAAAATCTTCGATTCCATAATAGGTATGAGCCTGTAAGCCTTGAACCTTGTTCCTTGTTCCTTGTTCCTTGTTCCTTGTAGCTTTACTTTTCAAACAGCCACTTATAAAACAGCGGAAATTCTGCTCTCCATGTAGGTTCGTCGTGACGGCCTTCACCCCTGATCACGGTTTCCATTTTTGCCCTGGAGAATTTTTGCATTTGTTCAAATACCTGCAGCATGTCAGGCACCATTGAATCGCTTTCCTGCTGGCCTGCGTAGAAATAAATCTTTCCCTTCGCTTTCCTGGCCTGGTCAGGATTGATTTGTTTAAGCTGCGGTGTGATCCAGAATGCAGGAGAAAATACACCGGCCGCCCCAAATACTTTGGGATAATTCAGAATCGCGTAAAATGAAATCAATCCACCCATCGAACTTCCTGCGATAAAAGTATGGTCTTCGCATTTTTTGGTTCGGTAATGCCGGTCAATAAAAGGTTTGAGTGTCTTTACTAAGAATTCAACATACAGGGCACCTTCTCCCCGTCCATACTTGTCCATGTCATAAGGAGAATATTCATTCAGTCTTTTATCGGCACCATTATCAATACCAACAACGATCATTTGTTTGTGTTGGGGTCCCAGTGTATCAAGTGCTTCATCCACTCCCCATTCCCCGAATCCTGAAGTGGCCGCATCAAAAACATTCTGCCCGTCATGCATATAAAGCACCGGGTATTTTTTGCGGCTCGAAGTATAATCAGCAGGCAGGTAGATCCAGATCCTGCGGTGTCTTTTCAATTGGGGAATATAAAATACCGAATCCACAATGTGGACATTGGGACTTGCGGTGCTTTTTCTTGCCTGTTTGGGAAAATGATCTGCCCAGTGAGGGATGTCAATATGAATGGTATCTTCCCCGGGCACCTGCAATATCCTGTTACCGCCAGGGAACCCGCCTTCAAGAGATTCCACCTGGTCCCAGCTTCCTTTTGTGAATTTATATTCAGCCATGCCCGCAGGTAATTCAATTGTAATGCCGTGTTTTCCGCCCATGCTTTTTAAAACAAAACGTTTGTCACCAGGATTCCAGTTATTGAATGATCCAACGAGGTAAATGGAATCTTTCGGATGATGGTACAGTGGCAGTTTGTCTACCAAAAAAGTTACTTTTTGCTGGGCAAAAGCGCAGAGCTGCAATACAAGCAGTGATATGATGAAGCTTCCGCGCAAAGAAAATTATTTAAGTGTGGCCAGATAATCCTGCACCTGTTTCACGAGGGCGGCACTCAACGGAACCAGTGGAAGCCTGAGATGATTCTGAATCACACCCAGTTCCGCGAGGAACGCTTTTACACCGGCAGGATTATTCTCAGCGAATAACAATTCATAACCCTGTAACAATAAATTGTTCAGTTTTCTCGCACTGTGAAAATCATCTTCCAGTGCTGCTTTTACCATGGCTGCGAAGTCTTTTGGAAAACAATTGGCCGCTACACTGATCACACCACGCATACCGCTGGCGATCTGTCCGAGGGCGAGGTTGTCATCACCACTCACTACCAGGAAATCCTGTGGTTTATCGCGAAGGATCTGCAGGCACTGGCTCATGTTTCCGCTTGCTTCTTTGATCCCGTTGATGTTACCGAAATCACTGGCCAGCCTGATAGTGGTTGCTGCTGAAATATTAGATCCGGTGCGTCCCGGAACATTATACAAAAGGATGGGTTTTGCAGTTGCGTTTGCCAGGCTCTTATAATGCTGGTAGATCCCTTCCTGCGAAGGTTTATTGTAATAAGGGCTGGCAGAAAGAATCGCAGTGGCTTTTTCAAGCGGGAAGTTCTCAATATCCTTCACCACTTCCGCGGTGTTGTTACCACCTATGCCAACCACTACCGGTACCCGGTCCGCCACATAGGAATAAGTAGCTTTCACCAGTTCCAGTTTTTCATCGTGCGAAAGTGTAGGCGTCTCACCCGTAGTACCCAGGGTCACCACGTAGTTTATACCATCTTCAATTACAAAATCTATGAGGCGATGGTAAGCCTCAAAGTCAATGCTTTTATCTTCCTTAAACGGAGTTACCAGTGCAACACCGGTTCCCTGTAATGTATCTCTTAATGACATAATGATTGAGTTTATAAGCTAATAGCCAATGGCCATTAGCTATTAGCTTCTGGCTCCTCCTCGACTTCCTCCCAGAATCCCATCTTCCCGAATTTTTCTATTCTCTGGTTGATCCTTTCTTCGGGTTGTAATGGTTTCAGTTCTTCCAGTACTTTCAACAGGTGCTGTTTTAATATCTGTGCAGCTTCCGCATAATCCCAGTGCGCACCACCAGCCGGTTCCGGAATGATTCCGTCAACCAGCCCGAAATTTTTCATATTGTCTGCTGTCAGTTTCAGCTGCTCGGCCGCCACTTCTTTTTTATCCCAGCTTCTCCATAAAATGGATGAACAGCTTTCAGGTGAAATCACCGTGTACCAGGTGTTCTCCATCATATAAACCCTGTCGCCCACACCAATCCCCAGTGCCCCACCGGAAGCACCTTCCCCTATGATCACTACGATCACCGGAACTTTCAGGCGGATCATTTCATAAATATTCCTGGCAATGGCTTCTCCCTGGCCGCGTTCCTCAGCTTCAAGACCGGGATAGGCACCGGGTGTATCGATCAAAGTAATGATCGGTTTGTTGAATTTTTCAGCCAGCTTCATAAGGCGCAGGGCTTTCCTGTAACCTTCAGGATTTGCCATACCAAAATTGCGGAGCTGCCTGGTTTTAGTATTGATACCTTTCTGCTGGCCGATCATCATAACGGTCTGGCCCTCCAGCTGTGCGAATCCTCCTACCATGGCCTTATCATCCTTTACATTGCGGTCACCAAACAATTCCACGAAATTGGTGGTCATGTTCTGAATATACTTTAGGGTATAAGGACGGTCAGGGTGGCGGCTGAGCTGAACTTTCTGCCAGCTGGTAAGACTTTGTGTGATCTCTTTCCTGCGGTCCAGTATCTGCTGGTCCAGCTTATTGATCATCTCCGAATAATCGATCTTCTTATGCTCGGAGGCATGCTTCAGTTTTTCGATCTCGTCTATGAGGTCTTTGATCGGCTTCTCAAATTCCAGGAATTGTCTGTTTGCGTTCGAAGGCATAGGCCATTTAGATTGGCGGTAAAATTAGGGAAAACATGATGAGGATTTGTGAATGATTAAAAGCTGCCGGCTATTGGCCTTTAGCCTTTGGCAGTTGACTGGTGGCAAGCCCCGGAGCAAATAAAAATTCATGGACATCACGGGTCCATTCCCTCCGGTGTTTCAGTAAATAATTTTCATGACCTGCCTCCGGGTAAGTTCTAAGTAATTTTTTACCTGGTAATCGCAGGTAAATCTCATCAATTTCTTTACGGGTGACCCTGTCATCCTTTTCGCCGTACATTAACAGGACAGGGCAATGAATATCAGCAGCCCAGCTGCGTGGATTGTGAGAAAAACCGTTGAATCCGTTCTGGACCCCACCCCAGAAAACAAGCAGGCCTGCCATTGGAAAAACCGGAATGTTCTGTTTATGAAATCTTGCAGAAACTGTTTCGTACAAGGATCCGAATGGACATTCAAGAATAATGGAAGATGGTTTAAGATTAAAATCTTTGATGGCTTTCATAATAGCTACCGCACCCATGGAAGTACCAAATAGAACAATGTTGCGGTGACCCAGGCTTTGCAAATGCCTGAACACATCACGTACTTCACCAGCTTCCTTGTAACCGATCGTTGTAGTATTTCCCGCTGAACCGCCAGAACCCATAAAGTCTGCCAGCAACACATTATATCCCTGGTCCAAAAAAACATCAGCCTTATCAAGCATGGAAGACTTTTCACCACCATAACCATGAAAAACAATAACAGTACCCCTGGCATTCCCGGATTTTAAAAGCCAGCATTCAAGAAGCACATTGCTCTTTATCCGGATGGTTTGAAAAGCCATGGCCGGTTTTGTTTTCAGTACCGGTCTTGGATTGCTGACACCTGTAAAAACAATTTTTAATTTCTGTGCAGTGGAAAGTTCATGCGTGGTGCGTGCTTCAGAGGAATCACTAAAATGGGTAAACTTCCAGGCATGCATGAATGCAATACCGTTCATTACAATAAAAGCTACGAGAATAAACCATAATAAACGCCTGGACCATTTCTTCATTGCGAACTAAATTACCAAATAGCACAGAGAATTGAATACACACAGCCATTGGCAATAGCCTAAGCTTCCATCGCCGGCAGCTTCTCCATTATATTTATCTTAGCGATTTTAACCAAAAACGAGCGGATGCCCCACCTGCCTGACCTGATACATGACCTTGCGCTGATCCTGATCACCGGTGCGATTGTAACATTGTTATTCCGGAAAATCAAACAGCCACTTGTACTCGGTTATATCATTGCAGGATTTGTAGTTGGCCCCTATTTTCACCTGGCTCCTTCAGTGGCTGATGCTGCCAATGTAAAAACCCTGGCAGAGATCGGGGTGATCTTTTTACTTTTCAGCCTTGGCCTCGAATTCAGTTTTAAAAAACTGGTACGTGTAGGCGGATCAGCAAGCATTACCGCCTTCGTCAAAATCATATTCATCACTTCTGCCGGTTATTTCATGGGCAAA
>CBDUBK010000077.1:0-7771 GCA_965365375.1 uncultured bacterium
CAGTGCTGAATATTTCCCCGTTCTGGTACCATTCAAAACTTGCAGGACTTTGATCTGTTGTAAGATGTTCCAGCGTTGCTGAAAACTGGACCGGTTCATTGATCCTGGTTTTTTCCTTATTGGCAAGAATAGCTGGTTTGATAGCGCAATACACCCTGATCCAGTTGACCTGGTAATGAGAACAGGCATCAGTGGAAGCCGACTTTACCAGCAATTCGATCTTAAACCATCCCTGCGTCATGAACGTATAGTTCATGACCGAAGCTGTGGAAATTAGATTTCCGTTCACACGCCATTCCATGCTGCCACTATTACCATTATGCGTGAATATAGCTTCGTCACCCAGCTTATATGATTTGTAAGTAAAACTAAAGCTGGCATCTTCCGGGCTGCTGCAATTGGGTTCACAGGTCAGCTGGTTCAATAAGCTGCTGCGTACATTCAGGATCATAAAGCGCATCCGGTCTTTTTGTCCTTGTGTAAAATCATGAGGGCAGCCGGAATAATCCATGAAATTATGCGGCAGGTCATTCTGGTCAGTGGTGAAGCCTGATTCGGTATCTGTCTGGCAGGTATTTGAACTGCCATCACATTTGGCGCCAAATTCAGATTGGGGAGGTGTATCACAAACCTGGTCACCAGCCTGCGTACAATCGCTATTATCACAACCTTCGAAAGTGTGCAGTAAACCCAGGTAGTGTCCCATTTCGTGAATGATGACCGAAGAAAGATTTCTGGCTTCCGCTACGATCCCATCGCGGTTATTACCATGAGAGGATGGAAAGGTGGCATAACCCGCTATATCAAGATCATCTGATTTATCACAGGCCTGTTGTTCGATAAAGCCAACTATTTCCTTCACAACCCAGATGTTGATATATTTTTCTGTATCCCAGTTAATGAGTGATTTTAAAAACGCATCATGAACAGAAGGAAGGATTTCCGGCAGATCTGCATATACATGATTGATGCCCGTAGAATAGCGCCCTTGCGGATCCTGTCTTGCCAGGCAGAAACGGATCCTGGTATCGATACCTGAACCCTGGTCATAAAATGCTTCATTGGCAAATCCTTCATTCAGGGTTTGTAAAGCCTGCAAGACCTGCGGGTCAGAAAGATTTTCAGGCCCACCCTGGTGAATGATGTGAAAGACTACGGGCAACACAAGGGTATCCTCATCGGTGAGTCGGGTGGAAACATTTTTTACATGCTGCGACCACTGTACTTTAATGGATTCACTTACCTGCGCATTCAGGTCCAGCTGGCAAACCGGTTTTTGTTTTGCCTGTCCTGATGCAATACTGGCAAGACATAACAAAGCAAGCAGCAGTCTGTTGCGCATATAAGAAGTTTAAGCGTTATGAAATGGGTTAATCCCCGCTCACCCAGCTGAACTGGTGTGCTCCCCCGCTGATCCGGTAACCTTCCTTGTCCTTAGGCCAGACTGCTGCTTCATTCGAAAGTTTAACCGGGGCATCAATATTTACCGGCACAATAGCGATTGCCGTGTAATAGGATTTTTCAAAGGTTTTATAGACCCAGCAGGCTATTGCATTACCATCTGGTGACCAGGTTGGATAAGATTCCTGGTTATCACCTCCCGAAGTGGTAAGCTGGCGAGGGTTACTTCCATCAATTCCCATAACCCAGACATGCTGGTTTTTGATAAAGGCGATTTGTTTTCCATCAGGGCTTACGGCTACATTCACAGGTGCCGGATCATCAAAGCCGGGATCAATGCGCGTGTTGGAAGAAAAATCATTATTGCTGATAAAGATGCCGGGTTGCTTTACAGAAACTTTTCCATCAGCACTTTCCGACATTAATGAACCGCTCATGACAAGCCTGCCATCGGGTGTCCAGTCGGGCTGGTAGCGGTCAGGAACCTGGGCGACTATACTTCCGCTTCTGTCAAAAACAACAACCGCATCCTTGTCAATTTTGTAACCGCTATAACTTGTAATGCCTGCAGCAAGGTATTTCCCATCCGGTGACATTTTAATGCCATAGATATTGCCTCCCAGCCAGCCATCGCTCAGGTCAAGTAGTGTTTTATTATTGCTGAAAGCAGGATCGGAAAGTTGTACCAACTGGTTGGCCTTGGGAAATCTTCTTGAGATGGTGATCACTTCACCGGTTTTGGTGACGAATGGCTGGCCTGCGTCTTTTTGCATAACAGTTTCTTCGTTGGTTTGAAGATTGTAATATTTTATATCACCTGAGTACTCCAGTACCAGTTTCCCTTTCCAGGAAGAAGATGTGTTTTTTGAATCGGATGCTGGTGTTTCTTTTTCTGTTGATTTTGTAGTATCGTTCGAACAGGAAGTAAAGGATAAAATGAAAAGGATTAATAATGTGTGGAAGGCAGTTAATTTTTTCATGAGTCAGATTGTGGTGCAAGGATAAAAAAAATGTCTGAACCTTGATAGTTGGATTTTTAGATTTAGAAGAAAACGCATAGCCGGGAAGGCGTTGATGGCCAGCCTCCGCTAAAGCTTGTGCCTCCGCTAAAGCTTGTGCCTCCGCTAAAGCTTGTGCCTCCGCTAAAGCTTCGGCGACACGCAGTCGGCGACACGCAGTCGGCGACACGCGGTCGGCTGACGGCGATAAGCAGCAGCTGGGTAAGTTTAGTTTTCTTGCTTCAACCAACATTATAATGGCGCCTTTGTTTCCTGGCGTCTTTGCGTGAAAGCTTTTGAATTTTTACTTTTGATTTTTGCCTTAATAAAGAAACGCCCCGGTGATCTCATTCCCTTCCGTTTCAACGGTGATATGCTCCTGCAAAGTAGTTGTTATGGACAGGCCGGTATAATCTGTCTGTACCGGGAATAGTTTATGACTTCTTTCCACCAATACCATGGTCTGGATCTTTTTGGGATGCGCTGCAAGGAAAGGTTTCATGGCATACAGCATGGTCTTTCCGGTATTGGCTACATCATCCACCATGATGATGACCTTATCGTCAAGTGAAATATCATGACTGAAAGAAACTTCCATCGGGTCTTTTTTATTCAGCACAATACTCACCTCCTCAATTTTGAGATCTACGATCTTTTGCAGTTCCTGCACGAGGTGCCTGGCTACCACTTCCCCATTCCCCCTGATTCCTGCAATTACCAGTGAATCTTCTTCAATATTCTGTTCCGCAATTTCGAGGGCAATTCTTTTCATTTTTCTTTTCACTGCTTCCCTGTCCAGTACACTATTCTTTGTTTGTGCCATTTCCATTTTTAGCTCCTATTTTTACAGGGCTTAAATTAGCATCAATTATGCAGTTGGCACAACAAATTTTATTTATCATTCTCACAGCAGCGGCGGTCTGGATCTTTTCCCGCAAAGTGAAATTCATCAGCAGGAATATCAAAATGGGACGATCTGAAAAAATGGATCCTCACCCCGAGCGCTGGAAGAATGTATTGCTGATGGCTTTCGGACAGAAAAGAATGTTTGACAAGCCAATAGTTGCATTGCTGCACTTTGCTGTTTATGCCGGCTTTGTGATTATCAATATTGAGATCCTTGAGATCATTCTTGACGGGATCTTTGGTACACACCGTTTGTTTGCTCCTTACCTGGGCAATTTTTATTCATTCGTCATCAATTTTTTCGAAGTGCTGGCATTTCTGGTACTGGCTTCCTGTATCATTTTCCTCCTGCGCAGGAATTTTGTTAAAGTGCGGCGCCTCAATATGAAAGAACTCAATGGATGGCCTAGAAGCGATGCCAATTACATCCTGATGTTCGAGATCGTGCTCATGTCGCTGTTCCTGATCATGAATGCATCTGACAAGGCCCTGCAGGTAAAAGATTATGGCCATTATGGTGAAGTGCAGACTGCTGATTTCTGGGTTTCCGGGTTCATCACACCACTTTTCTCCAGTATGGATGCGGGTACCCTCGTTGGTATTGAACGCACGGCCTGGTGGCTGCACATCGCTGGTATTTTTGTTTTCCTGAATTACCTGCCTTATTCCAAGCACCTGCACATCATCCTTGCCTTCCCTAATACTTATTATGCAAGAATCCAGTCACAAGGCCAGATGACCAATATGCCCGAGGTGCAAAGGGAAGTGCTCTATGCCATGCAGCCGGAGACCGTACCCGCTGAAGCAGATCCGAATGCAGCGCCTCTGAAATTTGGTGCAAAGGATGTGACGGATTTAAGCTGGAAAAATCTCATGGATGCGTATACCTGCACGGAGTGTGGCCGTTGTACGGAGGCCTGCCCTGCTAACCAGACAGGTAAATTATTATCACCGCGCAAGATCATGATGGATACGCGTGACCGGATGGAAGAATTGGGAACGAACCGTGACAAGAACAACGGAAATTTCACGGATGACGGTAAGTCTTTATTGCATGATTATATCACCACTGAAGAATTATGGGCCTGCACTTCCTGCCAGGCCTGCGTGCAGGTTTGTCCTGTACTCATCCACCCGCTTCATATCATCAACCAGATGAAAAGATACCTGGCACTTGAAGAAAGCAACCAGCCGGGAGAATGGAATGGCATGTACAGTAATATCGAAAACAATTTCGCGCCCTGGAAATTCAGCCCGGATGAGAGGGACCGGTGGGCTGAGGAGATGAAGTCCTGAGGAATTGAAAGTTCAAAGTTCAAAGTCGAAAGTCGAAAGTCGGTAGTCTGTAGTCATAATCTGTTTTGGCAGGCATAGTCAAGTTTTGGAAAACTCTTATCCATTTCTTGGCGCCTTTATTACTTGGCGGTTAATACTTTTTACTTTCTCATATCTAACTCTCTCATACCCATCACTCTTAAGTATAGCATTCAAACTTATACAAGCTTTCCCCGGTAATTATCCGCCCCGTTTTTTTGAATTAATGGGTAAAATTTCTATCTTGTTTTCCGGATATAACAAAAACCAAAACCCCTATGAATTTTTTTAAGAGACTAATGGAATTGGCTTCCATGCGCTTTTCTGTATTATCACAGAGACAGGTTCGTTTTGCCATCAGCCGTAAAGACTGGGTTGACTTTGGCCTGGTTGTAATTGTTTCTTTCCTCATTGTTGTATATAAAGTCAACAAAGCCTGACAGGGATCCATTTAATTTACTGACTGAAGCCTGCCGCTCCTCCATTTTCACGGGAAGCATGTGAATTGTAATTACATTTAATTACAAAAAAATACTGCCATGCCTAACCAGGACTGGGGAAGTTTCAGCCTGTCAATACCTGTAAACACTTCCAGGGAAAAAATTTATGCTGCCTGGACCAGCCAGGAACAACTGGAGAGCTGGTTCCTGAGATCATCAGTTTTTACCAAAGCGGATGGTTCAACAAGAGCACCGCACGATCCGGTACAGATCGCAGACCAGTACGAATGGATGTGGCATGGATATCCTGATGAAGTAAAAGAAAAAGGTGTGGTACTCCAGGAAAACGGCAAAGACCTTTTCAAATTCAGTTTTGGAAAGGCCGGAAATGTTACCATCACCATCACAGAAGAAGAAGGCGAACAAATGGTGAATTTGTTCCAGGATGAAATTCCAACCGATGAGAATTCAAAATTCCATTTTCATATCGGCTGTAGCAAAGGCTGGGTATTTTACCTCGCTAACCTGAAAAGCATACTTGAAGGGGGGATTGACCTGAGAAATAAAAAGCAGCATGAAAAAGAAGTGATCAATTCCTAATCCTTGTCTTTATCCTTATCCTGGTCCAGTTTCTCCTGGATCGAATCCATTTTCTCTTCGAAATTTTCAAGTTTTTCTTCGAATTTTTTGGTGAGTTCTTCGGGATGCTCAATCTGGTGGGTTGCATCTTTCTTTTTCACCATTTTCCAGATCTGCACAATGGCAGTAAGTGTGAAGATGCCACCGATTACATAGTTGAGGATGTGCTGGTTGTTATTGATCTTATCAGCGATGAGTTGCCCGCCAAAAATAAAAACACAATTACCCATCAGTGTTCCCAGCCCGATACCTACGATATAGATATTGTAATGGCTGTTTTTGGGCAGGAGAATTTTTTTGGTAAATAAAACCGTGCTCCATCCAAACCAGAAGGGAATCTGGACCGGGTTAACAAGACTCATCAAAAAACCAAAAACAAACATGGGCAGCGTAGTATTGAGTACGGGACTTTCATCCAGGTCAGGATGCAGGGCAGCGTAAAAACTGGAGGCGGCAAGTCCTAGAACGATCAGCAGGGTAACCCATTCCAGTGCTTTGAATAATTTGTGCTGTCTTCTCACCCAGTCCATAGCGATCAGTGATAATCGCACATAAACTACTTCAGCTGCCAGTGATCCGGAGGAAAAAAGAAAGGCCGGCATGAGACCTTTGGAGACAGAGATCTGCATGGCAGCCACATTAAGTGTGCCCAGGGGAAGCGAGCCCAGGAAACTGATCAGCATCCCTGTTAAACAAATTCTCAGCAATTTAGGCATGGAATGATGTTATGCTTTTCAAATATATGGTAAGTCATAAATCAAAAATTATTTCACGCAAAGGCGCAAAGAAGAAAAGACGCAAAATAATATAGTCAGTGTGGCTAAGTGCATTTAAGAATGATAGATTTTACTTACCGTCTTACCGCTTTCCCGGCTTTGCATTTTCATTTACGCAACGAGCAAAGCCAACCTTCGCTAAAGCTCCGGTTGACAAAGTATCTCTCAAATCAATATCTCGGTATCCGACTTTTCTAAAATCTGCAAATGTTGTTTCGCAGCCTTCAAAAACTTCCATCCTTTCATAAAAGGCCAGTAAGGAATTCCATTCCTGTGATTGATCCTCGAAATTTCAAACAACACTTTCCAGTGATGCAGGAATACCCTGTAAGCCTGGAACAGTGTGAAGCCGGAATTATAAACATGATTTGGTTCGGCCCCGCTCCCGTTGAATTCAAGTATGGAAAAATTAATGCCCTGTTTGAGATCCTCTACAGAAGAACATTTAATATCATAACGCCCATAATAGAACTGTGCACTATGACTCATTTCATCAAAGATGCGCAACAGGTCGTTGTCTATAAGATGATGAAGGTTGGTGAATTTAGCTCCGCGGTTGAGGTTCGCCGCATAGGTAAGAATATATCTTTCTCCTTTGGGTATAATCGTTTCAAGAGAAGCTTCATGCTTGATGCGCATTTCTTCGGGGCGGTGCCTGGCTTTGGGATGCGCCATGATCAGTTCCCATAAACTGCTTTTGCCATCTCCATATACATCCATCAGTTCTTTCTGGATGAAACCGGAGATAACCCCATTTTTCTGCCCGGGATAACGGTAATAAAACACACTGACCTCGAGCGGGTATTCCACCAGGTCCTGCACAATATATTCAACCGGGTTTTTTTGATGGTAGATCATGAGTTCTTTTTCTGCATCCACTTTACGGAAAAGAAGACCCTTCATGCCCACATCTGGCTTTACGATAAATGGATAACGGAAACCATTCGATAGCACCCTGTTTTTTACCTCTTCAAAACTGGTTCCAGGACTGAGGTAAATGGTTTTGGGATAATAGGCTGCAGGCAAAAGTTCATACATTTCTTTTTTGCCTTCACCTTCAAATCCCCCGAAAGTAATGGTAGGATTGGATGAGGAAAAAAACCAGAAGGATCCTGACCTCAGGCAATACCAGAGCCACACAGGACTGATCAGGAAGTAACGAAGCTTGAATGGCCACAATTCCCAGTTCCCCAGTTTTTCGAAAAAGCTCTTCAAGGTCATAAGCGGTAAAAATAGTTTATAAATGAATTAATTACATTTGAAGCAAACCGCAAACTGTGAAGCCTGGCCTGCTGCT
>CBDUBK010000078.1:0-7749 GCA_965365375.1 uncultured bacterium
CCGACGCTCCGGGCCGTCCGCGACGCCTTCCGCAACCGGGAGCTGCTGAAGGTGAAGTTTTCCGCTGAACCTTTTGACAATCTTACGGTAGACACGCTGCGGGTGAATGTGGCTGGCAAACTGGATATTTCTGAAGCTGAAGCGGGGTATTTTGTTTTTACCGGGGAAGCTGTGAATACCACCTATAATCCCTTTGATGAACACATCAGGGTTTTGTTCAAAGACGGAACGGTATCAGACATATCCAGAGTAGACAATGCACTGATCCACCAGCAGGTTTCGGCCCCTTTCAAAAAATATTACCTTTGCTATCTTAGATAAAAATAAAAAGTCATAAGTTCCGTTTTTATTACCGGTACCGACCTGAAAGCACCAATAATTTATATGCAGTTTACAGCAGCCCAGATCTCTATATTAGTTAACGGGAAAATTGAAGGGAATGCCGATACATCCGTATCATCTTTTGGAAAAATTGAAGAAGCAGAAGAAGGGCAGCTTACTTTCCTGGCCAATCCCAAATACGAAGATTATTTATATACCACCCGTGCTTCCATAGCGATAGTGAATGAAGCATATGAATTGCGTGAACCGGTAAAGCCTACTCTCATCCGCGTGGCTGACGCTTATTCCGCCTTTGCCCAGCTACTGGGTAAATACCAGGAAATGATGAACCAGCAGATGAAGGGCATCCAGCAACCTTCATTTATTGCACCCTCCGCTAAAATCGCGGAAGATGTTTATGTGGGTGCCTTTTCCTATGTTGGCGAAAATGTTTCGATAAGCAGCCAGACAAAGATCTTCCCTAACTGTTATATCGGTGATAATGTTACCATAGGTGCCCATTGCATCATTCATCCGGGTGTGAAGATCTACCACGACTGCATTCTGCAGGACCATGTGATCATTCATGCAGGCACCGTGATCGGTTCTGACGGCTTTGGTTTTGCACCACAGGCTGACGGAAGTTTCAGGAAAGTACCGCAGATCGGTAACGTGGTGATTGAATCCAACGTGGAGATCGGGGCGAATACTACCATTGACCGTGCTACAATGGGTTCTACCTGCATAAAATCAGGCGCCAAGCTTGATAACCTGATACAGGTAGCGCATAATGTGGAAGTAGGCGAAAGCACCGTGATCGCAGCGCAGGCAGGGATCTCCGGTTCCACCAAGATCGGTAAGAATGTAATGATCGGCGGGCAGGCAGGCCTGGTAGGTCATATCCAGATTGCTGATGGCAGCAAGATCAACGCCCAAAGTGGCGTGAGTAAATCAATGAAAGAACCTTATTCCGCGGTGACCGGCTCACCTGCCGGTGATTATACAACTTCTCTCAGGAGCCAGGCAGTTTTCCGCAATCTTCCCGCACTTGAAAAAAGAGTGAAAGAGCTCGAAGAACTGGTGAAAATTCTAATGGCGGAGAAGAAGGCTATTGGCTTCTAGCGCCCCCTTATTCCCCTGTTTTTTAACGCTGTAAAAACGCTTCCTACCGCTTATTTTCGGTATGTTTGCAGGAATGGACTTTGCCCGCTTTAGGGCCCTAAATTTTCCCACAAAATGAGTGATATTTTAGATTCGCTGGTTACCCCAACAACACCCGCAGTTATGCCTTCTTATGGTGCTGATTCCATACAGGTTCTTGAAGGTCTTGAGGCCGTTCGTAAACGCCCTGCGATGTATATCGGTGATATCGGTGTGAAAGGATTGCACCACCTGGTGTACGAGGTTGTAGACAACTCCATTGATGAAGCGCTTGCCGGGCATTGTAAAAACATCCAGGTAACCATTCACGAGGATAATTCCATTTCCGTTGAAGATGATGGCCGTGGTATTCCTACCGGCATTCATGCCAAGGAAGGCCGTTCTGCTCTTGAAGTGGTAATGACTGTGCTTCATGCCGGTGGTAAATTCGATAAGGACTCCTATAAAGTGTCCGGTGGTCTGCATGGTGTAGGTGTAAGCTGCGTAAATGCATTGAGCCATAAACTTCATGTCACCGTTTTCCGGGAAGGAAAAATATTTGAACAGGAATACCGCATCGGTGTGCCCCAGTACCCTGTACGTGAGATAGGTGTTTCTGAAAAAAGAGGAACTACCGTTCATTTCTGGCCTGATGACAGCATCTTCATTACATCTGAATATAATAAAGACATCCTGGAAGGTCGTTTGCGCGAATTGAGTTTCCTGAACAAGGGTCTCAGCATCACCCTGAATGACCTCCGCGAAAAAGATGAAGAGGCAGGACTCACCTATTCCAAAACTTTTTTCAGCGAAGGCGGTATTGTTGAATTCGTGGAAATGCTGGACAGCAATGCCGGCCGTGCCCCGCTGCTTCCCAAGCCTCTTTTTGTGGAAGGCCGCGATGAAAAAAATAATGTAGCTGTAGAAGTAGCCATGACCTATAACGCGGGCTACCATGAGCATATTTATTCTTACGTCAATAATATCAATACCATTGAAGGTGGTACGCACGTTGCCGGTTTCAGAAGGGCGTTAACACGTGTATTCAAATCCTATGGCGACAAGCAGGGTTTGTTTGAAAGAGCCAAGGTGGTGATTGAAGGTGATGATTTCCGTGAAGGACTCAGTGCCATCATTTCCGTAAAGGTTCCTGAACCACAGTTTGAAGGCCAGACCAAGACCAAGCTGGGTAACAACGAGGTCATGGGAATTGTTGATACAACTGTTTCTAAAGTAATCGAGGCTTACCTGGAAGAAAATCCAAGAGAGGCCAAGAACATCATACAAAAAGTAATTCTTGCCGCACAGGCAAGGGCTGCTGCCAAAAAAGCCCGCGAGATGGTTCAGCGTAAATCCGTTCTGAGCGGTGGTGGTTTGCCGGGTAAACTGGCTGACTGTTCCGACCGTGATCCGGACAGGTGCGAACTGTTCCTGGTTGAGGGTGATTCGGCAGGCGGTACGGCCAAGCAGGGCCGCGACAGGAGTTTCCAGGCCATTCTTCCACTCAGGGGTAAGATCCTGAACGTAGAAAAAGCCATGGAGCATAAGATCTATGAGAACGAAGAGATCAGGAATATGTACACAGCTCTTGGTGTGACTGTAGGAACTCCTGATGATCCCAAAGCGTTGAATATTGTAAAGCTTCGTTACCACAAGCTTATTATCATGACGGATGCCGATGTGGATGGAAGTCACATCGCAACCCTCATCCTGACCTTCGTTTACCGTTATATGAAAGAACTGGTAGAGCAGGGCTATGTATATATTGCGCAGCCACCGCTTTACCTGGTGAAAAAAGGTAAAGAGCAGGCATATGCCTATAACGAAGAACAACGTAAAGTGCTTTCTGAGAAATTAGGCGCAGGCAATCCTGAATCAGTGAACATCCAGCGGTACAAAGGTCTTGGTGAGATGAACTCAGAGCAGCTCTGGGAAACAACCATGAACCCCAATACCCGGACGCTGAAGCAGGTTACCATTGAGAGTGCCGCGGAAGCAGACAGGATCTTCAGTATGCTGATGGGTGATGAAGTAGCTCCAAGAAGAGAGTTCATCGAAAGCCATGCGAAATACGCGAGGATCGATGTGTAAAGCCAAAGGCCACTAGCCATTGGCTTTTGGCCTTTAGCCCCGGTCATCATTTCCCATTTCCTTCATCAAACTTCATGAACTATATTGGCCTGAATGAAACAGGACAATTGATGAAGCGGTTATTGTTATCTGCAATTTTTATTTTGCCTCTTTTTTGTTTCAGCCAGACCCTCTTCAAAGGATGGGTGATGGATGAAAATCAAAAACCTGTTCCCAATGCCAGTGTTTTCCTGAGTAATACTTCCGTGGGAACAAGGGCCAATGATGATGGTTATTTCCAGATCCATGTTCCCCAGGGCAGGTACGATCTTATTGTTTCTTCGGTAGGATTTGAAACCTATGCCGGGCCTATATCCAGCAATGCGGCTGTTGATACTATCCGTATTACATTAAAAATAAAAGCCCCGGAACTGGAAACAGTTTTGATCGAACCTTTTGAAAAAAACGGCTGGGAAAAATGGGGTAAGTTCTTTACTGAAAATTTTATCGGTACCATGGCCAACGCGGCTGATTGCAAAATCCTGAATAAAGAAGTGATCAGGTTCAGGCATTCCAAAAAGAACAAGGAACTCATTGCCATTGCAACAGAGCCATTGAAAATCGAGAACAGGGCATTGGGTTATACCGTGACACTTCAACTGGAAAGTTTCCGGTATGCCTTTAACACCAATTACCTTGTGTATATAGGATATGCTTTCTTCCAACCCATGAAAGGCAATCAAAACAAACAGAAAAAATGGGAAAAAGCCAGGCAGGACGCCTATTATGGTTCACTTATGCATTTCATGAGATCTGTTTATCGTAACACAATCAAAGATGAAGGGTTTGAAGTAAGGCGTCTTTACAAGATCGTAAATGAAGAAAAACAAAGGGTCAAATCCATTTATGCCAATGCCCCCCGCACCCCCGGAGGAATGGTTTCAATGGTTAGGGCCGTACCGGATACCATGGAATACTATGAAAAAATTCTTAGGCAGAAGGATGTTTTTGATAAGATTGGAAAAGATCTTTTACCCGGCGACAGTATTGCTTATGCTCACGACAGTACTACCGCGGTTTTGGAATTTGCGGACCAACTGCTGGTGACCTATACCAGGTCCTATGCACCGATTGAATTCAGGCGGCTGTATCCCCAGGGAAATACTTCGATGACTTCTGAACTTACGCTGATCAATGAAATGCCTGTACTGATGGAAGCGAGCGGTAATTATTACAATCCCGCTGACCTGCTCAGTAAAGGTTACTGGGCCTGGTCAGAAAAAATTGCCATGATGCTGCCCTTTGATTATAAACCCTGAGGCATTTTTTTGCCCGTAGTTTTTTGAAGACCATTCCATATCTGCTGAATCTCTTTTCTTTTACTGACAAGGACTACTTTTTTTCGTTCGCGTCCATCTTCAATATACCGGATGCGGTATCCCTTTTCAGCCACCCTCCCCGATGTAGCGCCATAATAGAAAGGCGCAGGTTCAATGAGCTTTATTGAATGCAGCGGGACCGTTTTAGTGACAAACAGATTATTCAGGTAAAAATTCTGCCCGTCATAACTCAGCCTGTAAGTTCTAATAGTGATTAACAGGGATAGCAAGACCATCGTGGCAAGCGTGATCTTCGCTACCAGGGGTAATGCCGGCCTGAAAACGATCAGCAGCACCACAAGTGGTAGCAGGTAGTCCATCACCTGGTGAAATTTTTTATACAACCTCTTTTTCTTCATCCTCTTTCGTTCTTAATGTTTAATTAGTTTTATCGGATGAAGTCTTATCTACCAAATTCAGACCGATATGGCACGATGGAATACAGGCGCTGTGGCAAGAGCGGCCTCATGCTCCCGGCACTCTCACTGGGGCTATGGCACAACTTCGGGGTGACTGATGATTATGAGAACAGCAGGGAAATGATTCATACCGCCTTTGATGCAGGCATTACCCATTTTGACCTGGCCAATAATTATGGTCCTCCTCCCGGCGGAGCTGAAATAACTTTTGGGAAGATCATGAGGCAGGATCTCCAGGCTCACCGTGATGAGCTGATCATTTCATCAAAAGCAGGCTGGCCTATGTGGTCCGGGCCTTATGGTGACTGGGGATCAAAAAAATACCTGGTGGCCAGCATGGACCAGAGCCTGAAAAGAATGGGACTGGACTATGTTGATATTTTTTATCATCACCGCCCGGATCCTAATACTCCAATGGAAGAAAGCCTGGCTACCCTCGACCTTTTTGTGCGCCAGGGTAAGGCTTTGTATGTAGGCATATCGAGTTACAGTGCACAGGAAACCATGAAAGCAGTTGAGATCCTCAACAGCCTGGGAACCCCATTACTTATACACCAGCCAAAATATTCTTTACTGGAACGCTGGGTTGAGAATGGATTGCTGGATGTACTGCAAACGAATGGAACAGGCTGTATTAGCTTTTCTTCACTGGCGCAAGGCATACTTACCAATAAATATCTGAAAGGTATTCCTGCAGATTCGAGAGCAGCGAGCAATCGTGGTAATGGCGCACTTGAGGCTTCAGGTATATCCATCGAGGTACTTGAAAAAGTGCGCAAACTGAATGAACTGGCAGCCCAGAGAGAACAATCACTCGCACAGATGTCCATAGCATGGATCCTGAAGGACCTGCGTATTACCTCTGTTGCTATTGGTGCCAGCAGGGCTGAGCAGATCAAAGACCTGTTGAATTGTCTTAATAATTACAGTTTTTCCGTTGATGAACTTAAAACGATTGATGATATTCTGAACTAAACCCTATGCCTGGAAATTTGAAAAATAATATATTAATTACGGCTCTTGTATTCGTATCAGGTTTTTCCACCGCGCAGGAAACACCGTCTGAAAAACCTGCAAGGTTTAAAACCGCAGGCGCATTGATTGGTTTTGGAAAGGCCATCAATAAAGAAACAGATTATAAAGTGTTTTACCTGGCTGGTGATTTTTCATGGTCTTTCACCAGGCAGCCGAAGAAAAAATATTTCATGGCCTATTATGTGGAACCCCAGGTAAATCCCGTGAGAACCAAAAGACCCTGGGATATCGAAGCGGGCATTAATGCTGGCATACGTGGTTACTGGAAGATCAAAGAAGGCCTTTATTGTTACCAGATGCTGGGATCGGGACCTCATTATATTACGGCAGATGTGAAGCGCCAGGCAAATGGATTTATCTTTTCAGATAATGCAGCGTTCGGTTTCTTTAAAAAGATCAATGACAAAAACCGTTTTCTCAATCTGCAACTGAGATGGAGGCATTTATCCAATGCCGGGCTGGAACGGCCCAACAGTGGTATTGATTCATGGAATATTTTGCTGGGCTTGTCTGGTTTCTAAAACTATTTTTGAAATTATTTCATGAGCGACCCCGGCTATGAAATTTGAATTACAGGTTTTGATTAATAAATGAACTCATTTTTAATTTTAAACGTAATTGGCCTTTGTTTTGCCGAAATAGTGTAGATTTATTCATTACTCAACCCCAAATCTTAATCATATGTCAGACGTTCAGCTCACCGCGTATAATGTAAAAACAAAAGAAAAAAATGTTCCGATCCAGGATGCTGTGGTTACCAAGACCGCTAAAGGTGCCTATATGGTGCAGGGACATGATGGAAAGGGTAATAAACTCACCACACTTTGCAATGAAGCAAAAGCATTGGCCGCTATCCAGGCCGGTGTAGCTAAACAAGGCTGGTAATTCAACTTTCTGAATAAAAAAAGCTGCCGTGTTCCGGCAGCTTTTTTAGTTAACAGTGCTATTAATGTTTAAATAATTTGAACTGGTAGGACTTGCCTCCGGCTTCTACCTGAAGCAGGTATACCCCATCGGCCGACATGCTCAGTTCTATCTCCAGTTTCTGCAACAGGCCGTCTGCCGTTTTATGATACTCTTTTACCAGGCTGCCCTTTGCATCAAGTACTCTTGCCTTTAATATTTCAGACTGGTTCAGCCGGAAGGCTAGTGAGAACCTGCCTTGCGAAGGGTTCGGGAAAACCTGCCAGAGTTTGACATCATCAAACAATACAGACCTTACCGGGGAATAAAAGAAGCTTCCATCCATATTAATCACTTTAAGCCGGTAATACCGCGTGCCTGATTTACCTGGCTCCATATCTGTAAACAGGTAATGCTGAATGGCGGTATTGTTTCCCTGGCTGGCCACTTCACCAATCTTATTGAACGGACCACCGGGATTA
>CBDUBK010000079.1:0-7715 GCA_965365375.1 uncultured bacterium
AGTAGTGCTGAAAGGAAAATCTTCTGAAACCACCAGTGTAGGTGAGATCATGTCTACAGAATTTCCCAAGATCACACCTAAGGATACCATCGAATTTTGCATGCAGCAGTTATCTGAAAGAAACATCCGTTACCTGCCTGTATTTGATGAGGAGGGTATTTGCGGACTGGTATCCATTAATGATATTGTAAAGGAAACCATCCTTTCACAGGAGGAAACGATTACTTCGCTGAAGGATTACCTGCATATGTGAGGAGAAAGCTGCGAGCTGTTAGCTGCGAGCTACGAGAAAAGCCATTAAAGTATTGAAATAAATAAAGGCCCCGGAAGGCCTTTTTATTTTTTGAGATGGTTATCATTTAAAATGATCAGTCTTCAATCTTCCTGTTCCATCCATGCAGGTCGGCACTTGCCCCGCTGCGTAGAGATTCAAGTGATGATTTGAGGCTGTACATCACACTTTCCTTATGATAGGCAGGCAGTTCATAATCCTGTCCATCAATACCTATCACCGCGATCGGCGCGATCACCGCTGCGGTACCGGCACCAAAAGCCTCTGTAATGCGGCCTTCATGGAAAGCTTTGATGATCTCATTTACAGAAACAGGCCTTTCTTCCGTTTCAATACCCAGGTCCATTGCAATCTGCAATAAAGAATCACGGGTTACGCCATCGAGAATGGAATCCGACAGGGGTGGGGTTACCAGTTTGCCATCAATCACGAACATCAGGTTCATGGTTCCGCTTTCCTCGATGTATTCATGTTCCTGCGCATCTGTCCACAACACCTGGTCATAACCTTCTTCGCGGGCTTTTTTTGTAGGGTAAAATGCAGCGCCGTAATTGCCACAGCATTTGGCATAACCTGTACCACCTCTTGCAGCCCTGATGTATTTTCTTTCCACTTTAACCCTGATGGGTTCCTGGTAAAGTGTTGGTACCGGTCCCGTCACAATAATGAAAGTATATTCTTCAGAGATCTTTACACCGAATCTTGCTTCGCTGGCGAATACAAATGGTCTCAGGTAAAGTGCCACATCCTCGCCTCCGGGTACCCAGGCTGCATCAACCTGCACCAATTGTGAAAGGGCCGATTCAAAAAGATCGTATGGTATAACGGGCATGCACATACGGTCCAGGGAGCGGTTCAGCCTTTCATGGTGTCTTTCCATCCTGAAAATATTTACACCACCATCCACCATGCGGAAGGCTTTCATTCCTTCAAACACCGACTGTCCGTAATGCAGGGCCAGTGCCGTGGGAGATAAGGAGATATCCTGGAATGGAACGATCCGGGGTTCCTGCCAGTTGCCATTTTTATATTGGCAGATGAACATATGGTCTGAAACATATTTTCCGAACTCCGCCTGTTTCCAGTTGACTTCCCTGAGACGGGAATGCGCGGTTGTAACTACAGGAATCTCCATGATTGTTTCCATGTTGATCAATTGTTTTGAGTAAGTAATACAGCAGCCCGAAGGGGCATCGTTAGCAATACAAACCAACGAAAAAAAGATTTTATGAAACAGATGCAGATTTTTTAAATTTGACTAGATCAGATTGTATGGAAACGGTCCACAAAGAACATAAATACCTGCAGATCGCTGATGGCATTGAGCAGATGATCCAGCAGGAAGTACTGCGTATCGGGGATAAACTTCCTTCGGTAAGGGTTCTGTCTGAAGAGAACGGGATCAGCATGGGAACTGCTTTCCAGGCTTATTACCACCTGGAAGGCAAAGGCCTGATTGAGGCCAGGCCCAAATCAGGGTATTATGTGCGCTTCAACAATAAAAGATTCCCCGGGAAACTCACGGCCGTTCAGCCCGAGCCGGTGATGAGTGAAGTGAGCACCCAGGAAATGATCTCCAATGTTTACCGCAATATCAGCGCGGAAGACCTGATCAATTTTTCCATCGCAGCGCCGCAGGTAAGCCTCCTGCCTGCAGCCAAGATCAATAAATCAGTAGTGCATGCACTCCGCAGCTCCAAATACCATTGCCTGAATTATGAACATACACAGGGTAATGAGGAATTACGGAAGCAGGTAGCACGCCTCAGTTTCAACTGGGGTGGAAAGTTCCAGCCGGGTGAAATCATGATCACGGCAGGATGTATGGAAGCGATGGTGATGTGTATGAAAGCGGTTACGGTCCCGGGTAATGCAGTTGCTATCGAAAGCCCCACCTATTTCGGGATCTTCCAGTTGCTGGAAAGCCTGGGATTGAAAGCAGTGGAGATACCTACCGACCCTGTCGAGGGTATTGACCTTCACTACCTTGAAAAAGCTATCAGGGATTTTGATATCAGGGCCTGCATTTTCATACCCAATTTTAATAACCCTCTTGGATCCTGCATGCCGGATGAGAAAAAGAAAGCACTGGTTGATTTGATAACAGGATTAAAGATCCCATTGATAGAAGATGATATTTACGGCGAATTATATTTTGGCAAACACCGGCCCCGCACCTGCAAGAGTTATGATACGGAAGGATGGGTCATGCATTGTTCTTCCCTTTCCAAATCCCTGGCTCCCGGCTACCGGATCGGGTGGTGCATCCCCGGCAGGTTCGCGGAGCAGGTAAAGAGCTGCAAGCAGGTGGATACCATCAGCGGAACCACCCTGACGCAGGTAGCCATGGCCCATTTCCTGAGTATCGGACGTTATGAACATCATTTGAAAAAGCTGCGTTCAGCTCTTCATACCCAATGCCTGAGGTATGTGCAGGGCATCATCGATTTTTTTCCCCCGGAGGTAAGACTGAGCAGGCCTACCGGTGGTTTTGTTTTGTGGGTGGAAATGCCCAAAGAAGTGAATGCTTATAAACTCTACCAGGAGGCCATGAAATACGGGATATCCATTGCGCCCGGACAGATTTTTTCAACTTCCGGTGATTTCAGGCATTGTATCAGGCTCAGTTACGGGCATGAATGGGATGCTGATATTGAGTACGGGTTGAAGATATTAGGCGGACTGGTGAAGAAGCAAATGAAATAAAATGACGGTTTTATCCTCTATTCGTCTACCTTATATTAGGTTTAAACGATTTAATCTTCTTGATTTGAGATAAGATAGTTCTCTTTGTGCCTCGTTTTGTGACCCCCTGATTTAACCAATGAATACACAACCAGCACCTGTTTCCTTTAACTATGGCATGAAAGATCCACTGGAGCGGGCATTGTATATCCTCCAGGATGGTATCATTATCCTCAACAGGAAGTCAGAAATCACTTATATCAACAAGGCAGCTGAAGAAGCGGTGCTGAGGCAAACGGGAAAGCTTCCTGGGGTAGGCAATCATTATTTTGATTTTGTGCATCCCGAAAGAATTGAGAGTACAAAAAGATATGTGGCAGACGCCTTATCCAACCTGACTACAAAATTTCAACTTTGTTACCCGCAGCTGGGTGTTGAAACCTGGTTTGAACTCGGTTATTATCCCATGCCCGATGATTCAGGCCTCGTAACACATGTCTGTGTAAGGGGAAAAGACATCACCGGGCAGGTACAACTTGAGAAAAAGATTGAGAGTGAACGTAAAAAACTTAAAAACCAGATCATCAAGGCTACGCTTGACGGGCAGGAAAAGCAACGGTCAGAAATCGGAAGGGAACTGCATGATAATGTAAACCAGGTACTCACTACGGTGAAACTGTATAACGAACTCGCACTGACAGAAGAATACACCAATAAAAAACTCCTCCTGCGCTCAGTGCAGCAGGTTAATTATTGTATTGAAGCCCTGAGAACTCTTTCCAAAACCCTGGGCTCACCTAAAATAGAGGAGACCGATCTTAAGGATTCGGTGAAAGAACTGGTGGATGAAGTGAATGCCACGCGGCGTATTGAAGCGCATTTTTTTACTTATGGTATTAATAAGGATAAGGTCAGCCAGGATTTGATGACCACCATCTACCGCATTGCACAGGAACAGCTTACCAATGTGCTGAAATATGCCAATGCCTCAAGGGTTGATATTATGCTCGTAGGTACAGCCGAAACCATTGCCCTTAATATCAAGGATAACGGCGAAGGCTTTGATGTCAATAAAAAAAGCAAGGGCGTGGGCATCACCAATATGATCAGCCGTACCGAAGTGCTGGGCGGGCATATTGAAATTGAATCACAACCGGGCAAAGGCTGCTCACTGATGGTGGAATTCCCTCTTTAAATTTTTAGAAGCAGATTTCTTCTTTTTGCAGGAATACTCTTCCATTCCCGATCAATATTTATTGGTTATCTTTTGCAGGATTTCGTGCAATAGAGCCCGACCATCAGAATTTAGACCTTAACCAAATGACCAGGAAAGCCCTTTCCATTACCGAATTTGCCGGACTTCCGGAAGAAATTCAGTTTGAAGTGCTGCACAAGCATGGAGTGTACATCGGCAAACGCAGGATGGAGGACCGCGTAGCCATGTTGTTCCAGTTACATGGATTTTATGTAGAGTTGTTTTACAGCCAGTACAGGAAAACTATTGAACAGGTGCAGACATCAGATCATACCGAAATTCTCCACCCCTATCTGGACCAGGTTCAGATTAGGGATTTGAGTAACAACACCTTAGGGTAAAGACCTGCAGTCTTTGTTTTCTTAGTTTTTATTCCTTGTTTTTTATATCTCGGCGCTTCGTTAATATTGTAAATTATCAGCAACCATGACTCAACCCCAACCACCTAAAAGCCTTGTTCTGTACGCCGATGACGACCCGGATGATATTGATCTTGTAAGGCAGGCCTTTGAAGATCATGCACAGAATGTGGAACTGCTAACCTTCCCTGACGGAAAAGAGCTACTGAATTTTGTAGAGAAACTGGATCCTTTCCAGCCCATGCCCTGCCTGGCGATCATTGATATCAATATGCCTAGGCTTAATGGAAAGGAAACTCTCAAAAAACTAAGGACCATGGATGGTTTTGAGGATCTTCCGGCGGTGCTTTTTTCTACCTCCACCATGCCAGCAGATGCGCATTTCGCAAAAAATTATAATGCCGGGTTTGTTACCAAACCTTTGCACTCCCAGCAGATTCATCATATCATAAATGAACTCATTGAACATTGTCCGGATGAAGTTCAGAAAATGATCCGCAAACGAAACAGCAATTAATCCAGCAATACTTTCTGTCTGGTGCGCATGGATTGGTATATCGCCTGGAGGATTTTCACATCCTGTCTTCCCATTTCACCCGGTACAGGTGTGGGGCGGTTATTTTTGATAGCCAGTGCAAAATCATCCATTTGCCTGGCCTGCTGGTTTACCTGCGGAAAATCCATCTTACCCTGGGAACCAGCACCTTTAATGCCCCTGTATTTATAAGCAGGCTGCAGTTCCGCCCATCCTTTTTCCGTTTCAATACGGAGGATGTTCTGTACTTCTGAATAACTGCTTTTACAATGAGCCACCAGTCCGCCGGGAAATTCCATTTCCCATGAAAGCGATTCTTCCACTTCTTTAAATTTATCTGGTTTTGATTTGGGTCCTTCTTTCGCAGTCACTGAAACCGGTTCCAGCCCGGTAACATAACGGCAGGCCTGCACGCAGTATATGCCCACATCCATGAGAGGTCCCCCACCGGCCAGTTCCGCATCAATGCGCCAGCCGTCAGTATCAGCCATACCATGTTCCGCAATGATCTTTTTAATGGGTCCGAGACTACCTTCCTGTCCTATCCGCATCATTTCCAGGTTATGGGGCTCAAAATGCAGGCGGTAACCAATGGATAGTTTTTTGCCGGCAGATTCGCAGGCGGTGATCATGCGCTCACATTCACTAACGGTAATGGCCATGGGTTTTTCGCAAATCACGTGTTTACCTGCAGCTGCCGCCCGCTCTGTAAATGAAGCATGCATGGCATTGGGCAATACGATATAAACTATATGTATTTCCGGGTTGTCCTTGATGGAATCAAAATTTTCATAGTTATAAATATTGCCCTCCGGGATATTGTATTTCTTTTTCCATTCAACGGCCTTTTCTTCCGACCCGGTTACAATCCCGGCCAGGTAACAATGAACGGTTTCTTCAAGGGCAGGTGCCAGCTCTTCCGTACTGTAGGTACCCAGTCCAACCAGTGCAACCCCCAATCTTTTATTCACTGCTGTATTCATGTTGATCATTTGGTCTAAGTTCGGCAAAAGCTATGAGCTGTTAATCTTAAACTCAGGTCTGCGCTCAAGGAGATCAACTGTGCAGCTCGTTGCTCACACGCAAAGAGGCTAAGGAAAAAGCGCACTTAATAATATTTGAATCCTTCTTTGCACAATCATCTTCTCTATCAGGTTATAGTCAGGAATACGGTAAGTAGAAACTTTTGCATATTGATATGTTTACTAAAACCACATGAATTAATAATGAATAACTGAAGAAAGTACACTACTTACCACCCGTGGTAGCCGAAGCCTTTGCGAAGGTTACCTTGCCGTCTTAACGTCTATATCTTTTATGGTTATAAAAGCTCACTTAAAATTTGCTCACAACTCTTTACATGAATGGTTTTACATTTCTACGAAATATTACGTACTTCACTAAAATTATTCATTATGAAACAATACTTTCTTGCCTTTTGCTTGTTCTCAACTATTCTTGTTTTTGGTCAAACCTCTGCAGATGCCCCTATTGCTGAAGCGGGTAATAAAGGCTATGCATGGGCTGGCCAGCGAAACTTCGATAAAGAAAAAAATTATATTGTTTTCAGGTTATGGAATGAGAAAATGCCTATTGCTGAAGATGAAAAAAAAGAACTTGACCTGTTAACACAACAGTTAGCCAAAAAGAATGTCACACTGGTGAATGCCTCATTCACTAACCAGCAGGACCTGGAAGCATTGTTTAAAAAACATGGGATTGATGTGAATGCAAATGTTGACCAGGGCATTAAGCTGGAAACTTCCAATTCAAACTATAGCATCAGCGCCAATACCGGGTATTTTATTTTTGAGGAGAAGAAACCAGTATCCGTCTGCAGTGGTTTAAAATGTATCGAAAGCCTTAAACGTTATTTCAAGTTGATTGTGAAAGCGTGAATGAGAAGCTGTGAGCTACGAGCTGCGAGATATATGCATACTTGATCAATGATAAAAGGGCTTACGCAAGTATGAAACTGAGGTATGTGCCGCAGGTAAACCCTATCCCCGCAAATTGAAGTAATTTCATGCAGATCCATCTTGCAAGCTCCTTTCACTTCCCTTATCTTGATGCAAAAATTTAAAATGCATCCTTTAGAACAACGTATCCTCCAGCTTGAGAAACAAACACGATTGTACCGCCTGGGTTTTATGGGCCTCTTCCTACTGATCGGGGCGGGCCTCTTTATGTCTTTCAATAATAAAAAGCCCACGCCGGAGCTGTTGCAGGCAAAAAAGATCCAGGTAGTGGATGATAAAGGAAATGTAGTGGTTGAATTGAAAAGCAGTGATATCACCGGCAATGGTGAGATCAATACCATGTCACCCGAAAAGAACAGGCTCGTTTCCATATTTACGAGTGATGGTGGGGCAGGAGCCATCAACACCTTTGATGAATACAACATGCCCATCTTCAAACTTACTCAGACAGCAGGAGGGGGAGGATATATGGCCTTATTGAATGAAGAGTCCAGCGAGATCGTTGAATTTGGTTCCACCGACGAAGCAAGCGGGTATATGCGCATCAATGACAATCTTGGAAACAAGCAGGCATGGATCACTTATACCAAAGGTGGAGGCGGTTATTTTT
>CBDUBK010000080.1:0-7662 GCA_965365375.1 uncultured bacterium
ATCACCTGCCTCGAAGACTGTGACGGTAGCCAGCCCAAGATTTTGTTTATTGACTGTATCAGTGAGCTTTCCCTTAATGCTGCCCTGTGCAAATAAAATAACAGTTGTCAACAGCATTACCGCCATCATCAGGATTTTCTTCATAGCAATGGTTAAAGCCCAATGATACGATGACATTCGTAGACCCGTGCTGGTTTTTAGTACCAGCGGTTGGTATAAGGGATAAACAGAACTTTGCTTATGCAGGATCATGACCAGGTCAATACGGTATTACAGCGTCTCAAAAATGAGAATGATATTTTCGCCCGGGCAGAGCTAAGGGAAAGGTTGGTTTTTTTTATTCGAAACCTGATACTGAATGATTTTAGCAGCCTGGTACAGATTCTTTACAAAGTGGATGTGGATGAAAACCTGTTGAATGCAACCCTCGCTGCCCATCCCGGAACGGATGCGGCTGAATTGCTTACGGATCTTTTGGTAGAAAGATAATTGCAAAAGCGAACCAATAAAGATATTACAGCTAGCCTTCCGGGGATCCCTGATATTCCCGAAGATGAGAAATGGTAAGTCTGTAAGTGAAGATTAAGGATGATATGTATTGATCATCTTCCTATCTTTTTCTTCTGAGGTAAATCATCTCTCCTTTGTCTGAACTGAAATTTTCCGGCCTTGCTTCATCAAACACCTGCCATTGAATGAGGTTTTGATTGACGAGAAGAAAGATTGTTTTCAGGGAATGTATACTGCCACTGTCTTCAACTGTAAGGTCCAGCCAGCATGGGGTTTTGGAGAGGTCTGCCTGGAATTTGCTGACTGCTTTTTTATCCTTACCATAAAAAAGGAAAATTCTTGTGCTGTCAACGATCTCCAGCCCGCTGCCATCTGTGCTTTCCCAGCGGCCTGCAAGTTGCGCTAAGTTTAACTGGGCATAGCTGGTTCCTCCCAATATGAATACTGAAAGGAACAGGATGAATAACTTTTTCATAATCACAGATTTTCATTTCACTGGAACTAATGTGACATAAGCTGTGCCACAGGCTTATTCCAACGGCATTATTTTTTTGCGTTTTATCCTAAATACGGGTTATGAAAAGAGATGGAGCACAAACAAGCTTATGGCAGGACAGGATGCCTGATTATGATTCGAAGAACCAGGCAATCGGTGGACGCCGTTTTGATGTGGTGATTGTGGGTGGTGGAGTTACCGGCATCACTACAGCTTTGCTGCTGCAGAAGCAGGGTAAACAATGCCTTGTCGCAGAAGCTTATAATCTTTGTTTTGGAACTTCCGGAGGTACAACCGCTCACCTCAACACATTTTTTGATACAACTTATCATGATATTCAAAAGGATTTTGGGGAGGATAATGCTCAACTGGTTGCCAGGGCAGCAAGCCAGGCTTTGGAGCTCTACCGCAACCATATAGAAACCTACCAGATTGATTGTGGTTACGAAGCAAAAGATGGTTTTGTTTACGCACAGGATGATAAACAGGCTGAAGAACTTCAGAAGATGTACGAGGCATCCAAAGCGGCTGGTGTTGAGGTTGCCTGGACCGACCGGATACCGGTTCCCTTTGAATTTCAAAAAGCGCTGGTATATCATGACCAGGCCCAGATCCATCCGTCCCGTTATGTTTATGCGCTGGCAAAAGCATTTGAAGAAGCCGGTGGCGTTATTGCACAGAATTGCAGGGTGAAAGATGTGAAAGGTGATGAAGTGCTTGAAATTGAAACTTCACAGGGCAGCGTCAATGCGGGCAGCCTGGTATGGGCAACGCATATTCCACCCGGTGTGAACCTGCTCCATTTCCGGTGCGCGCCTTACCGCAGTTATGCCATGGCCGTTACCCTTAAAGATGATGGTTATCCTGATGGTCTTGCATACGATATGTATGATCCTTACCATTATTTCAGGACGCAGGAGGTTGATGGAAAAAAATACCTGGTAGCAGGGGGAGAAGACCATAAGACCGCACACGAAGAAAATACAGATGCCTGCTTTACTAAATTGGAGGCATTTGTAAGAGAACATTTTGAAGTGGATGAAATCGCATTCAAATGGTCATCCCAGTATTTTGAACCCGCAGATGGTTTAGCCTATATCGGTCACCTGCCGGGCAATCCATCCAATGTGCTGGTGTCAACAGGAATGGGTGGAAATGGAATGACCTATAGCCATATTGCTGCTATTACACTAAGTGATATCATTGTAAAAGGTGAAAGTGAATTTGAAAAATTATTCAGTCCTGACCGTCTCAAGCCAGTTGCAGGCTTCACCAATTTTGTAAAGGAGAACGTGGATGTGGTGAAAGAATTTGTAGGCCGTTATCTATCCATGGAGAAACTGAAAGACCTGGCTGACCTTGCCCCTGGCGAAGCAAGAGTTGTAAAATATGAAGGCAAGTCACTTGCCTTGTATAAAGATGAATCAGGAAAGTTTCATGCTGTGAGCCCTGTCTGTCCGCATGCAAAATGTTCGGTTGGCTGGAACAGCGCTGAAAAATCCTGGGATTGTCCCTGCCATGGTTCCCGCTTCGCGATTGATGGAGAGGTGATGACCGGTCCGGCGAAGGAGGGTTTGGAGGTTGTGGAGATTGAGGATTTGGTGAAGTCGTGAATGGTGAATGGTGAGTCATGAATCTTGCTGCGCCAGCCAAAGCTTTAGCGAAAGCTGGAATCGTGAGCTTGAACCTTGATCCTTGAACCTGGCACCTTGGACCTCTTTTGCATGACCTAAACAAAAAAACCCTGCTATCCAGAACAAGCGTCTGAACAACAGGGTTACACACATGAAAATTGTAAAAAATGAGAGACAAGCTGTAGGGGGAGGAGTCGAACCTCCACGGGGCAGTTAGCTGGAATGCAAAGTTTAGTGGTCAACCCTGGTCGGCCTTACCATTGGTAACGTCGGCTCTACATTCCGTTTATCCTGTGATCCCCACCCCCGAGACGAGAGGGCATGTCTGCCTAAGGTTTCATCACCCCACAGTATGGAAAAGTGCGGAGAAAGAGAAAGAGAGCGATTGGATCAATCATTCTTTTATTCTTTCAACGCTTTCAATGAACTTGACAAGTCAAAAATACAAGACCTTGAACATTATTCAATCACAACTTAAATAATTTAGATTCTGTTCAATATATTTGATAATCGTTGAAAATAATCTAAAAACTATTCCTCAAATGGCTGCTGAATTGAATATTGACAAATTGGATCTGAAGATCATCCAGCAATTAATGCATGATGCCAGCCTTTCTTATGCTGAAATGGGCAAGAAACTGTTTGTTTCAGCCGGAACCATTCATGTACGTATTAAAAAAATGCAGGAATCAGGTATCATCAGCGGTATGAAATTCCAGGTGGATCTGAAAAAACTGGGTTATGATGTGATTGCCTTTATTGGTATCTATCTTGAAAAAAGTTCTTTGTATGATAACGTGGCAAAGGATCTCAAAAAAATTCCGGAGATCGTGCGCATGAATTATACCACGGGTAACTATAGCATCTTCGCTGAGATCGTGTGCAAGGATATTGGTCAACTTCGTGCTATCTTACACGACGAGCTGCAGAAGATCAAAGGCATCGAAAGAACCGAGACCTTTATTTCTCTCGAAGAAAGCCTGAACCGCAGTGTGAACGTAGCCACCTGAGCCTGATGAAATCATTGCCATTTTTTAAGGGACTTTCCTGGTTGATCTTCCTGAACCTGCTGGTAAAGCCGGCCTGGATCTTCCTCGTTGACCGTGAAGTGCAGAATATTGTAGGTCATGAAGCCTATGGACAATACTTCGCGCTGCTCAATCTTTCCTATGTTTTGTTTTTTCTTTCTGATGCAGGCCTGACCACCATGCTCACCCAGCGTATCGCTGAAAAATATAGCAGGGTGGATACAGCGGTCCTGCTCCGTTTCAAGTTTGTGCTGCTTGCGATCTATACCCTTGCCATGGTGATGGCAGCAATCATGTCCGGCATCAGCCAATGGCAAATTTTATGGTATATCATTGCCATACAGGTTTTGAATTCATCTTTTATTTTTCTGCGGGGTATGATCACTGCTCACCAGTTTTTTTCCGCTGATGCCTGGTTTTCGGTCATTGATAAATTATTGATGACACTTATCTGCGGAACCATGATCTATTCGGTCGCGCTGGGACAAATCAACCTGCTACGTTTTCTCCAGGTACAAACGATCTGCACCGCTCTTGCAGTTGTTGCTGCGGCCATCTTTATTTTTTCAAAAAACATTCTGCATACACAGGGCATTAAGGAAGATGCAAGGGAGATCATTCAGCAGATCACACCTTTTGCACTGATCATCCTGCTGATGTCATTATATACGCGGGCTGATGGATTTTTGCTGGAAAGAATGCATACCAACGGTGCTTTCGAAGCTGGCATTTATGCATCTGCTTTCCGCTTGCTCGAAGCGGGTAATATGGTAGGATACCTGGCTGCTTCCTTCCTTGTTCCATTCATTGCACGAAACCAGCATGATAAAAAGCTACTGGGCACCGTTATCCTGAATACCCGGCACGGTTTGATTTTTCTGGCCATACTGGTAAGCAGTTTCGGATTCTTTTTCGCTCCCTGGATCCAGAAATTCCTTTACCGTTCAGAAGATCCTTATAATGCATTAGTCATCGGGTTAACGATCACTGTATTGCCCGCATCTTACCTCGTTCATATATACAGTTCAGCGCTTACTGCAACAAAACAATTCCGTTCTCTCATTTCCATCCTGGTACTGACAGTGCTCATCAACCTTACACTCAACATCAGTTTTATGCCTGCCTACGGTGCGGAAGCTGCCGCATGGTCAGCTATAGCCAGCCAGTATTTCTGCGGTATCGCCTGTTATTTTGCAGCATCAAAAAAACTTGAAATTTCCGCTGGTGCAGGATCATGGATCCTGTATTTGATCCTGCTTATTTCACTCGGCACATTGTATTATTTTGGAAAAATGGTGAAAAGCAATGAATGGACTATTTTAGCAATGGCCGTGCTGATGGTTTTCCTGCTCCTGGCCTTTCAGTATATAAGATTAAAAAAACATTTTATCTCACGTTAACTGCTTTGCATGCCTGACCTGATTGCTGTTTTACAAAAAAGATGGAAGTTTATTGCAGGCCTCACCCTGCTCGCTGCTGTAATTGCACTTGTTGCAGCCTTACTTAGCCCGAAAAAATATTTAGCTACCACAACAGCCCTGCCGGCAAACAGCCTTGTGGCTGACAAGGCAAGGATGTTCAACAATAATATTGAACAATTGTATTCTGATTTTGGTACACCCGATGAACTCGACCGCCTGGAAGGAACCGCCATGCTGGATACGATATTCATTGCAACTGCAAAGGAACTGAACCTGGCTGCACATTATGGTTATGACAACGATGGCGAAGCACTTTACAAAGCCACCATGAAACTCAAAAAAGAATCCAAAATCAGCCGCAGCGCTTATGGTGAACTCAAGATCAAGGTATGGGACAAGGACAGGAATCTTTCCGCGGCCATTGCGAATTCCCTGTTTAACCACCTGCATGAATTACACCGTCATTTACAGAATGAATCCAATACTTCCATTCTTGCTACACTCAGGAAAGAACAGGAAATCAAATTGAATACCTACCGCAGCATAGCTGATTCTTTAGGTTCAGTGTCTGGAAGCGATGCGGAATTCATGCAGGCGAAAAAAGCTGCGCTTTTATCCCAGTTACAGGAAAATGAAAAAATGATCGGCCAGTACCAGCTTGCGGTCAATTCCAATCCCCAGGTGTTGCTCACGGTTGAAGCAGCCCGTCCACCCTTATGGCATGATAAACCTAAAATCATGCTGACTGTTTTGTTAAGCGCTTTCACTGCTTTCGCTCTATCATATCTTATGGCCTTATTTGTGGAAAGCAGGAAATGATGCTGGCCAGCTTTAGCAATAAAATCATCTTAACTGCCGCTGCACTGCTTATGTTGCTGGCAGTTGCAGTGGGGGCATATATGCAGGAGTTCCTGCTACCTCTCATTCCTTTGGCACTGGCAGCTTTTGTCTTCCTGCTTCAACACCCACGCATTCTTTTTTATGGACTGATGTTGTCCATTCCATGGTCCATTGAATATAATTTTACACCCACACTCGGCACAGACCTTCCCGACGAACCTTTGATGCTGCTTACGGCTTTGGCAGCAGTCATGTTAATGATCCATTCCAGGAATAAATTTTCACTGGCCGGCCTTCATCCATTGCTTGTGATACTGGCAATTCAGTTTGCCTGGATCCTCCTAACAGTTATTACCTCGAGCGGAGTTTTATTGTCCGCAAAATACCTGCTGGCAAAATGCTGGTACCTGCTGGCATTTGTGGCAGCAGCCCTGCTTTTATTCATAGACCCTGCTTTCCTCAAACGGGCGCTCCTTATGCTTTTTTTTTCCATGATGGCCTTTATGATCTATGCCCTCGTAAAACATGAGCAGTATGATTTTACTTTTGAGAAGATCAATACCGCGCTCGAGCCATTCTATAGAAACCATGTGAATTATTCTGCTATCCTGGTATTTATGGTACCGGTACAGGTTGCCATTTACCGGCTATCCGGGTCTAAAAAAATACGGCAGTTCATCAGGATCATTTTCATCATTACCCTGGTTGCTCTTTATCTATCCTATGCAAGAGGTGCGTGGCTTGCATTGATCGCGGGTTTCCTGGCTTACTGGCTGGTAAGGAAAAAATTGTTGCTGGCCGCTTATATCGGTTTTTTATTGGTTTGCGCTGGTGCGGTACTTTACCTGAAAACCAATGACCGCTACCTGGCTTTTTCTCCTGATTACAATACTACGATCTGGCATTCTGATTTCAGGGACCACCTGGTGGCCACTTATACCATGAAGGATGTGTCCACCGCTGAAAGGTTTCACCGCTGGGTGGGAGGCGTGCGTATGATACCGGATAGCTGGCAGACAGGTTTCGGACCCGGAACATTTTATCACCAGTACAAATCCTATACACAACCTGCATTCAAAACCTGGGTCAGCAAGAATGAAGAAAGGTCTACGGTTCACAATTATTTCCTGTTGCTGATTATAGAGCAAGGTTTAATGGGCCTTTTGCTTTTTTGTGTTTTACTGGGAGGTATGTTCTGGTATGTGCAACATATTTATCACAGCACCAGTGATCCGTTCTGGAAGCAGCTTATGGCTGCAGTTGGCGCCATTCTCCTGATGCAGTGCGTGATTAATTCCTTGAGCGATCTGATTGAATCGGATAAAGTCGGAAGTATATTTTACCTGTGCCTTGCCGTGATCGTTCTGGCTTCACAGGCGGTGAAGAGGGAAGCTGCAAGCTGCAAGGTTCAAGCTACAAGACTCAAATCCTGATGTCTCATAAATTTTACTTGGCGTCCTTTTTTCTTGGCGGTTAACGCCCCCTTTAATTCCCCCTGACATTTAACGCATCCCTCAACCCGTTTCCCAATAGGTTAAAAGCAAGTACAAGAATCATAATCGCGAATCCGGGAGCCAGTGCAAGCATAGGATTTTGGGTGATGATGAAATTATAATTCTCCTTGATCATCAATCCCCAGCTTGGTTGTGGTGGCTGCACCCCCACACCAAGAAAACTAAGACCGGCTTCAATCACAATGGCGGAAGCAAAATTGGAAGCCGCGATAACCAGGA
>CBDUBK010000081.1:0-7625 GCA_965365375.1 uncultured bacterium
AGATTGTTTTTTAGTATTTGCATCTGTTCTTCTTTTATTTCTTTTTCATGAGAGGAAAAGAAGAGGTGTTCGAGGTTGGGAAGTTTTAATTCCATCAATCCTTCAATAGTTACGGGTGTTGATTTGAGGTATAAAAATTTCAATGTGGGTATCTCATTCAAAAAACTGATACAATCATTATCGATCTGCTCACATTCTTTCAGCCTGAGTTCTGCCAGGTATTCGAGTTGGGTTAAATGACTGATGCCTTCATTGGTGATACTGGTATCATTCAGGTCCAGCATCTCAATGGATTTTATACGGGTGGTCATCAGCGCCAGTTCTTCATCGGTAACCTGGGAATACCTGAAGTCCATATGATGGATTTTTTTGGGTACCTGTTCGGGGTCTTCGAACCCCAGTGATTTCCAGAATTCTTTAATCGCTTTTTGTTGCTTCAGCAATTTGGTATATCCCAAAGGGGCCGGGTCTTTTTTCTTTTTCATTATATGCAGGAAAGTTAGGCCGGGAAGGCGGGAAGGCGGTAAGCAGCGACTGAAATTTGAAATATTCTTAGTTAAGATCAGTAAAGCAATTCATTCAGTAATGACTTTACTTACCGCCTTCCCGCCTTCCCGGCTATGTATTTATTTATGAATATGAAACTGTTTGAAAGCACGCTTCATTTGCCCCATCTCTAAGCATAATTCTAAAAGTTTTGTTAACACCCAAAAACCTACCCAACGGTTTTGGATCCACGCGGGGTATTGTTCCTGAAAGCAATTATTAAATCAAAACCATTAATACCAGACAACAATGAAACAGTTCATCTCAAAACCCGCGACCCTCATCATTTTCCTCGTTATTTTCCTGGCTTCCTGTACCAAAAAGGACATACCCGTACCGCCGCCTGATACGGATCCCCAGCCCGTGCTCAAAGGCCAGGTCAGGTTTTCAATGAGCCTGGACCTTTCCGGCCAGCCCTATCATACCAGCAACCTGCAGGCAGTGGCTGAAATCCGCAATGCACAGGGCCAGGTGATAGAAAAAACCCTGCAGCTCCAGCTTCAAAACCCTGTATTATCCGAAACAATTGAATTACCGGCGGGCCAGTACAATCTTACAGGACTGCGTTTATTATATGGCGGAACCTATGCACATTTCGCGGCACCTCTTTCCGGTTCCGCTAAATCCAGCCAGGTGCAACTTCCACTTGCCATTGCCTTTTCCATAAGGGCAAACGAAACAAAAACCCAGGCCGTTGAGGTGTTGAAGATCCAGGCAAATGAAAAACCCCAGGACTATGGTTATCCTTCAGGCGCATTTGACAATGGCCAGGCTGACGCGGAACCCTTCCTGAGAGTAAAACTTCGTGCTGTGATGCAGATCGGTGATGTATTGTATGACAGCATCCCTGCTTCGCTTACCCTCAGCACCTTCAATGCTGCAGGAGAAATGAGCACCAGCTACCATTCACTGGCTGCGGGTGTGAACGAGATCCAGCTGGCCAAATCCGCTGTTCGTTATGAATTGGATGTGAGGAAATGGGGTACTGCAAATAAGATGACCATCAACAGGAACGAGGTGGATGTTACTACTGTTTATACAATTGGAGGCAGCAGGGATGCCAAAAAATTAAAATCCGAAAGAGTATACAAGATGGTAAACGGTGTTGAAAAAGCAGTGAGCAAAAATGATTATTTCTATGATGCTGCCGGACGCCTTTCCAGGATCGAATACTGGAGCAGGAAGCCTGATTTCACTCCTTACCTTTCCATGGTAGACCTGTTTGAATACCAGTCAGGAAGAGTGAGTAAGATTGAAAGAACGGATAAAGAAAGCGGCCAGGTAACCAGTACCAGTGTTTTCAGTTACAACAACCAGGGCAGGCTGGCAGGCATGTCCAAAAATGAAAATGGAAAAATTACGAGTGCTGAACTGGAATACCTTCCAGGTGCAAGCGGTGAGATCAACATCAAATATGATTTTTCCTTTCTCACTCATGATATGAATTATTTTATGGGCCTGCTCCGTGGAAATGTTCACAACATGACAACTTCTCATGGGGATTATGAAAGAGGGCTGATGGAACAGGATCTGAACATCAATCCTTATGTGCACATGAACTTTCCCGGACTGTTGCCAGAGCACATTTCCAAAAACAACCTGAAAAGATCCACCAAAACTTTTCATGGCAGTTATCCACTGATGGGTGATCCCTTCCAGTTTGACTATAAATATGATGGGGAAGGATACCCTGTAGAAGTTACAACACACTACAAAACCTTCCAGTACGGCACACCAAACTATACTACCCGTACCGTGTTTGTTTATTAAGGTCATGAAGGGAGGCCGGGCTGGAACCGGCTTCCCTATTCATCCTTAAAATTTCCCGCATTCACCGATGAAAATATTTTTATCAATCATTTATTTCTAAAATTGCAGACCATGTTTTACAGGATCATCATCTCCGCCTTAGTTCTTTTCAGTTCATGCACTGCCGCTAAAGTTTCCGTGCCCACCCAGTTTAAGGGTGCCGCCACTTCCATGAAAGTGAAAGGCGTCAATGGCTGGAAGATCAACCAGAAACTGAATTTTGGAACTTACCAGACATCCGCAGTAAAAAGGGGCTGGGATTTTTCCAGTTCTTTCCAGTTTACAAAATTCAATGTGAAACCTGAAGAAATGCTGCTGAAGGTTTTTGATATTGAAACAGACAAAAAAAATTCGAGGCATCGCAGCCAGTTGCAGTACACCCTGGAGGACGGCCAGCTGGTAAATGAAATTTATGCCACTGAACAGTTTTCCGAAAAGCAGCTGGTTTATAAAAGCAATCATCCAATACTAGGTGATGCATCCAAAACAAAAAATTATCAGTACGCTTTTACGGCAGCCATTGTTCCTTTAAATGGCAGGGAGAAAGCGCCCTGGTCCCTGGTTTTGGTTAACCGTTATGATAGTGAAAAGGATACAGCCAGGCGTTTGTTCGACCGTCCCTATGTGGAAGAAGAAGGTTATGTAACCAATGGGGTTGAAAAAATTGATATCAGGCCATTAAGGCTTGATAAGGTGACCACCAAATCAGGCAAACAAACGAAGGTGTTTGGAGGTCCCCTGCTCTCAGGTTATGAACTGTCATGGGATGGTGGTGTTGTAGCTATAGTAGATATTCTTGACAATACGGTATGGATGTATAACGACCTCGAAGCTTCAGAAAAATTATTATTGTCCTCAGTAGCTTCTGCACTGCTGCTCAGAAAATTGCAGGATGTGGAAAAAGACCGCGACGATCTGGGATTTTAAAAATGGTAGCCGTAGAAGAAAACATACAGGAATTACTGGAAGGAAGTCTTGCCAATAAACGCAAGGCCCAGGAAGGACTGTTTCGTCATTTCTATGGTTTTGCCATGACCATTGCCCTGCGTTATTCCCGCGATGATATGGATGCAGCGGATATTGTAAGCCATGCCTTCATCAAAATTTTCAAAAGCATACATAGTTATGATGCTTCAAAAGGTTCTTTGCATGCCTGGATCAAGAGGATCGTGGTGAATGAAGGACTTGATCATATCAAAAGCCGGTCAAGGTTCAGTGAGAATGTGGAACTGGAAACAGTAGCTGAACCCGGAATCAGCAGTACGGTGATAGAGCAGATGGGTGCTGATGAGATCATGGACCTGGTAAAAAAACTTCCACCTGCAACACATGCGGTCTTTGTAATGTACGCGGTGGAAGGCTATAATCACCGGGAGATAGCCGGACGCCTCAATATCAGCGAAGGCACATCCAAATGGCACCTGAGCGAAGCCCGGAAATTTTTACAAAAACAATTAGAGCATATTAATTTTTAATGGATCAAAGACCACGATACGAGCAGCTGATCGCCGGCAAACTGGAAAGCCTCCCGCTTCCGGATATGCAGGATGCCATCTGGGCACGTGTGAAAGCAAGGCTGGATATTGATCTCCCTTCTGATGATGACGGAGGTGGAGATGGCCCGGCGCCTAAACCCGGTCCGGGTATTATCGGCTGGGGACTTTCAGTGGTACTGATCGCATTTCTGAGTTTTTATTTTTTAAAAAAGGATCCTCAAAACAATATTCTTCCCGCATCAACACCAACTAATTCCAATCCTTTTACTTCTTCACCAGCACAGGGAGAGGGGCCGCCAGGGACTGTGCCGGCACAGAACCGGGATAACCCTTCTGTTACTGTACCAATACAACCGGGTAATGAGGATACCGTGCTAATGAGTGCACCGCCTGGCCAGGCTTCGGTTGGTGCTGTGTCAAATGATACCATTGCTATTTCGCAGCCGGGGAATGACCTGGCTGGCCTGGCGAATGTACCTGAACTGAAAAACGATTCTGTTATTCCGAAAAAGAAAAAAGGTGTGAGTCTGAAAGATGAGGATTACAGGATTGTGCCTAAGAAGGAAGATAACAGGTAATCAATAGTCAGCTTCGCCAGCCAAAGCTTCGGCGAGGGCTTGTAGTCTTTGAAAAAAAGGCATAACCGGGAAGACGGGAAGGCGGTAAGTAGTGTATCAAATTCATAACTTTCTCAATAATCAAACAGAATTTATCATAAGACTCTGTAGTAAATAAAAATCTTTAAAGCGCTACTTACCGTCTTCCCGCCTTCCCGGCTAAAAAACTCAGCGACATCAGGTAAACATTTTTTCAATAGGAAACATTCCCGCAGCTCGCAGCTCATGGCTCATAGCTTCCCTGCCCTGTATAATCAAAATATTTCTGCATCACCATCAATGAGATCAATTCCTCCAGTTCATCATTCCTGAATTTTTCAACAAATGCATTTGCATGCTTCACAATTTCTCTAGCCTCAGCTTCATGATCAATATAGTAATTCAATTTTTCTTCAAGATCACTGAAATCATCACGGATCTCAATGTAATGAACACCGCCCTTTAGTTTTCCCTCCATGAACCAGGTTTCATATTTCGGGCGAGGCATTACGGCAATGGATTGTGAAGACATCACCCATTTCAAATTGGTGGCCACATCATTTCCTTCCAGGCAAAGAATGAATTTATGATCAAGGTGGGCAGCACGTGAGATCTTTGGTTTGATCCACTCCCTTTTGCCACCTTCCTGGTTAACCTGCCCAAGGTCGCAGAGCGGGTGATTAAAATACATTTCATAAAACCGCAGGCGGTGTGGCTGGGTAACGGTAGCCCTTCCGATCAGTTTGTTTTTTTTCTTTTCAAAAGGAACAGGGTCTTTCACAAAAATGAAATGTCTCACCTTATTCAGTTTCAGCAAAACGGAATTCGGGCTTGGGTCATTGACAGGCCTGCTTTTTACGAAGGTGGGTTCAGGTGGTGTATGAATGACATCACCAAAAAGGAAATTTGCCCGGAGTGAGGGAGCAAAGTACCGTGCGGTCTCGTAAGCGTCAAAACGGTAGGTCTTCAGTTTTTTTGATCTTTTCAAATCAAGAAGCGTTGGTGTGCCGGGTGAGAGCGTTTGTTCCGTGTCCAGTTTATTATAATAATCAACTCTTTCCTGGATCAGGTTTTTTTGAAAGCCCTGAGCCTGTTTTAATTTTTTCTCCAGCTGCCTGGTGTAAAAACTGCCGGGTATGAGCTGTCGGAAAAAATTACGGGCATAATAACTGAGCTTGTTTGTCCGGATCATGTTTATCTGCATCAACTGGCCAATGTATAGGCCGGGGCAATAAAGTTAGGTATTGTTGGATGACTCTGCCTGCCGGGTGTCCTGTGACGCTGTTTCTTTTTCCATTTTTCTCATCGCACGCGTGGCGGTGAGTCCATGTACCAGTATAGAGAGGAGTACAATAAATGAGATCATGGCCCAGAGTTTTTCCTGTTCGCCAAAGACGGCCTTGCCCATGGCAAAGGAGATATAAAAAAAAGACCCGATGCCCCTGATGCCAAAAAATGAAATGACAAGTCTTTCTTTCTTATTCAATTTGGTTCCGATCATTCCTATCATGGCAGAAAGAGGCCGGATCAAAATGATGAAACTGATCCCGACAATTGCCATGGGCCAGGTGAGTGGTGAAAGAATCCCGTAAACCAGGGTGCCTCCGAAGATGATCAGGACGATGCTTAAAAAAATCCTTTCGATCTGGTCGGTAAAATCATGAAGTTTTTTATGGTATTTATGATTGAGTTCATGGTTCCTGAGTGTGATGGCTGCAACAAATACCGCGATAAAACCATAACCACTGAATAATTCAGTGATACCATACACGAGTAGCGTTGCCGCTACGCCTACAAATCCATCTTTGATCACTTCCATCTTGGTATTTTCCGGGATCCGGAAGACCAGGTAAGCCAGTAATCTTCCCATCAGAATACCCAGTGCAACACCTGCGATGATGCGGTATAAAATATCGCGTAATACCCAGTTCGTTACATCAGAAGCATCATTCATGCCCAGGGCCAGCATGATGGCCAGCCAGGTAAAGGGGAAGGCCATGCCATCATTCATCCCTGCTTCTGCGGTAAGCGAGAATTTTACATTTTCCTTTTTGCCTTCCATGGGAGGTTCTACCTGCACATCGGAAGCCAGAACCGGATCCGTTGGCGCAAGAACTGCCCCGAGGAGGATGGCGGAAGCAAGATCAAAATTCAAAAGCCAGACGGCAAGAAAAGCTACCAGGGCAATACAAAGGATCATGGTAATGCTGACCAGCCGGAAAGGGGTGGCCCAGGTGCGGAAAGAAAAAGGCTGGTCGATCTTGAGCCCAGTTCCCATTAATGAAATGATCACCACCAGTTCGGTAAGATGGGTGGATACATCCAGGTATTTCATGGGAAGGGCGGGCGGAAGCCATTTTCCCAATACTGAGAAAATGAGCATGCCAATCAATACATAAACGATGGCGTATGAGATCTGCGTGTATTTGGAAAAACTCGGGAACCAGGCCATTCCCAGCGCTGACAGGCCGATAATGGTGATCACCAGAACATAGGAATCCATTACGGGTACATAGAAAAAATAATGCCCTGTTCAGCTTCATTTAGGTTTAACCCAGGTGCTGGTTCAAAGCATCCATGATAGCCAGTACTTTATCCCTGGAAATGGAAGGTGTATTTTTTTGTTCGGGATCCATCATGGCTCTCCAGTTTCTTTCCTCATCGGGTTCAAAATAGATGATAAATCCATCCACTTCCAGCTCTATGCGGTAAGAATAACCCCATCGCCTGAAGTGACCGGGATAGGTAAGTTCCTGGTCTTTGTATTTGACGGGTAATTCAAAATCATCCATTATAAGTCAAAAGTAAAAAGTAAAAATTCAAAAGGGGGACTGGGTTTGGTAATGATGAAAAGTTGGATGCTACGCCGCGTATGCTCCAGGTTTATTTCAACTTTTTTGTACTTAGGATTTAGAAACATCATTCTCTGATCAACCTTTTGTCATCCTGAGGAGCACTGCAGGTTCATCATTCTTTCATACAGCAACCGTGCGACGAAGGATCAGGAGCGTCAAACGACTGTATGCAATCCTGATTCCGCCGAAAGCGCGCCGTTCTTTCATGAATATGATGCGGGAGAAGGATCTGGTACGATGGCTGAGCCATTGCAGCTTGCCAATAAACTTTCTTTTGAAATTTAATTCTCTGATCAACCATTTGTCATCCTGAGGAGCACGGC
>CBDUBK010000082.1:0-7604 GCA_965365375.1 uncultured bacterium
TCACTGAGCATTGAACCCTTTACCATCTCCTCGTACGCCTGGTAATAGATAAAACAGGGGCGGCGGAAATGCAGCCTGTACGGGCTTCTGCCTCCATCACTGATAAGGTAGAATCCGAGTTCACCATTACCACCTTCCACGCACTGGTACACTTCACCTGGCGGAATATCAATCTCACCCATCACGATCTTGAAGTGGTAGATGAGGGCTTCCATACTGGTATAAACATCTTTTTTCTCCGGCAGGTAATATTCCGGCACATCCGCATGGAATATGGTTGCTTCCTCACCCTTGAAATCCTGGATTTTTTTATAAGCCTGCTCTATGATGCGCAGTGACTGCCACATTTCCTGGTTGCGTACGAGGAAACGGTCGTATGTATCACCGGTGGCGCCAACAGGAATTTCAAAATCAAAATCCTGGTAGCTGCTGTAAGGCGTATGCACACGAACATCATAATCCACACCGGCTGCACGAAGATTAGGCCCGGTGAAACCATAATTCAAAGCTCTTTCCGCGCTGATAGGTCCCGTACCGATGGTACGCTCCATGAAGATGCGGTTGCGTACAAAAAGATTTTCAAACTCTTTCAGTACACCCGGGTATTCTTTGAGAAATTTTTCAAGTTTGGTGAAAGCGATATCATTAAAATCCCTTTCAAATCCACCGATCCTGCCAATGTTGGTAGTAAGCCTTGAACCGCAAACCTCTTCCCATATCTCGTAAATGAGTTCACGGTACTGCATTACGTACAGGAAGCCGGTGAAAGCCCCTGTATCCACACCAATCACGGAATTACAGATCAGGTGATCCGCGATCCTTGACAATTCCATGATGATCACACGGAGATAGTCCACACGCTTGGGTGTTTGTATGCCCAGTAATTTTTCGCAGGTAAGATGCCAGCCCATATTATTGATTGGGGCCGAGCAATAATTCAAACGGTCTGTAAGTGGAGTGATCTGGTAGAGTGGCCGGCGTTCCGCGATCTTTTCGAAAGCCCGGTGGATATAGCCAACGGTTTGTTCTGCGGAAACGATCTTTTCACCATCCAGTTCCAGGATATTCTGGAATACACCGTGGGTTGCCGGGTGGGTTGGACCCAGGTTAATAGTGGTGGTTTGAGATTCAATACTTCCTTCCGGAAGTCCAATATGATTTTCTGTTACTGACATTTCAAATTCAAAAATTAAAAATCAAATACGGAAGGCAATCTGCTGCTTTCCACGTTTGTGATTTATTGCCAGGTCTGGTCCTTGTCTGCTTCACTGATCTGCCTTGGAGCCCCATCTGCCTGGCGGTTACCAAAATCAAAACTTCCTCCCCTGCCAAACATTTCATCATCCTTATCAATACGGCTCTGGTCTTCCAGCGGGTATTCTTTTCTCATGGGGAAATAATCCATTTCCTCTACGTTCATGATACGTTTTAGATTGGGATGCCCGGTAAAATTGACGCCGAAAAAATCGTAGGCTTCACGCTCCTGCCAGTTGGCCGAAGAATACAGCCCGGTTAAAGACTGCACATCTGGCTGGCTGATGGGAATAAATACTTTGAAGCGGATACGCACGTTGTCAACGAGGTTATGCAAGTGGTAAACCACCGCAAGTTCGCGTCCTGCATATGCAGGATAATGCACTACGGTGAGGTCGGTAAGAAAACGGAATTGCAGTTCTTCATCATCATATAAAAAACTGATCACTTCGATGTTCATTTCTTTCGGCGCTTCAAATGTTAGCATACCGAATGGCTCTTCGAACGAACCCAGTTTATCACCAAATTTTTCTACCAGTCTTTGTTTTATTACCTCGTTCGTTAAATCCATAATTTACGCTCCGGCTTTAAACGGTTGGTTCCAGGCATTTGCCTCTCACCCGATTTATTGTATTCCGTAACTGTTCAATAACTGTTTATAATGTTCGCTGTTGCGCCTCCTGATACTTTCATTACCGATCAGTTCCTGTACTTTAATGATCCCATCAATGATGGCTTCAGGACGTGGAGGGCATCCCGGTACATACACATCCACCGGCACTACCTGGTCGATTCCCTGTAACACACTATAACTGTCGAAGATCCCGCCGCTGCAGGCGCAGGCACCAACGGCCATTACCCATCTGGGTTCTGCCATCTGGAGGTAAACCTGTTTTACAACAGGAGCCATTTTTTTGGCGATGGTTCCCATCACCATCAGCAAGTCGCACTGTCGTGGAGAAAAGCCCAGCCTCTCTGAACCAAACCTGGAAAGATCATAATGCGAAGCCATGGTAGCCATGAATTCAATACCGCAGCAGGAAGTGGCAAATGGTAAAGGCCAGATGGAATTTTTCCGGGCCAGTCCTACCACATCACTCAGCTTCATCGCGAAGAATCCTTCTCCCTGGTGACCCTGGGGCATATCAACAATGCTGATATCCTTTTCTAAATCTTTTTCTTTTATGTTAAATGATACCGGACGTGCCATAATAATTGATTTGAATTTGAGTTCTGGAAATGCTACTGAATGGTTTCAATAGTCGTTCCAAACCTCCTTAGTCCTCCCATTTTAGTGCACCTTTCTTTACGATATAGATAAAACCGCAAAGGAAGAGTGATACGAACATGAACACAGCCCAAAAACCGCTCCATCCCAGTCCACGGAAATTCACCGCGTAAGGATAAAAAAAGATCACCTCCACGTCAAACAGTACAAACAGGATGGCCACAAGAAAATACTTGATTGCCATAGGCTGCCTGGCCTGTCCATGGGTATCAATGCCACTGGTGAAATTCTGGAGCTTATCGGAGGTAACCCTTTTGGGTCCCAGCAAATGAGTCACGAACATCAGCAGGCCTATCAATCCCACAACCAGTACAACCTGCAGGCCTACCGGGAAATAACTTCCGGAGGAATTGATATCTGTGACTGTTTTGGAAAAATCCGCTTGTAATAAATGGAACATAGTCTTTCAAATGGGCAGGCAAAAATAAGCCAGACTTTAGAACTTTCCTTTAATATTTGGCAGAGACCGGCCATGAAAAAAGCCTTCCGGGTGGAAGGCTTTTGATCTATAAATAAAAATACTTAGTGCTTAGCTGCCAGCCCGGGTATTCGTGGCGGGCTTAGGTGCCGAAGAAGTGGATTTGGGAGTAGATGATTGTTTCATCTTATCCAGCACCGGCTTCAGTACCTGCGTTATCCTGGTTAAAGTTGCGTTGTTGGCATCGAATCTCAAACCTTTCTGTGCGGCCTCCATGGCTTTGGCATACTCACGTTTTTTATTCGCGAAATAGATAGCCAGTGTAGAAGCAGAGAATACGCCCTGGGTCTGGTACCTTACCGTATCAGTAAGAGCAATATCAAGAGTCTTTTCCAGCATAGGAACAAAAATTCCCTGTTGTGCATCGCCGGTATCAATGGCAACCAGGGCTCTTGCACTCCAGTTGTAACCATAGATGCTGTCTGGCTCCAGTTTGATGTATTCTTTTGAAATACTGTCAGCACGGCGGTAATCACCTCCGAGGTAATAAGGAATAGCCATATAACTGATCAACTCGGTAGGATGGGTATAGGCATTCTTTGCCTTGCGCAGGTCATACGACTTCTGCCTCAGTTGTGCTTCAAAGGTTTTATCACCAGTAGCCTTGGCATCATCGATCCACTCTGTAAGCAGGGTCAGCTGCTTGGGCAGGGTTGTATCAATTTTCAGCGCTGCTTCCAGGTCCTGCATTACGATGGCAGGATTATTCTTTCCGCAGGTCTGCGCGTGAATAATGTAATCAGAACTCAACAGGTCATCGTCAGATGCCTTGGTGAAAAACTGGTTGATGTATTCACAAGCTGCTGAAGTATCCTTTGCTCCCATTGTAGCTACAGCGAGGGCCCTGTACACTACAGGTCTTGGATTATTGTTGGTCTTTGCAACAATATCCTTCAGGGTAACAATGGCATTGCTGTATTTCTTCTGTACGATATCTGTCTGTACTCTCAGGTAAGCATTATCCGGGCTGGCATCAGCGGTTTCCTCGTACTTTTTAGCCAGGTTTTCAGCAGCTGCAAAATCTGATTTCCCAAAGAGGTTGAAATTATACAGCTCCACGTAAGCAGGGGCAAAATTCGGATCTGCCTTGATTGCCTGGTTCAGCTGATCCAGTACACTGGTCCATGCATCCGGGTTGCGGTAGCTGGATTGCTGCGTCCTGTAAAGCATGGCAGCCCGGTAAGGTGCCACAGCGAATGCCGGGTTGATCTCTAGCGCTTTACGATAAGCGAGGATGGCATCACCACCTTTGTTGCCTTTTTTCTTATAGGCATCACCAAGGTTCAGGAAAATATCCGGGTTCTTGGCATCACGCTCAGCAGCTTCTGTAAGTTTAGCGATCGCATAATCAAGATCACCATAAGGTTTGTTCGCTGAATAGGCCAGCACGTTGGCGCGGCCAACAGCATTCAGGATCTCGGGATCGTTTCCTTTCCTGCCTTTACTCGCATTGATGGCATTTTCAAAACGGGCGCGGGCCTCTGTTTTTTTACCTTCAAGCAGTTCTACCGAACCCATACCAACCATCAGCAATGGCGCATTGCCATTGGTCATTAATGCTTTTTCATACAATGATTTAGCACCGGCCAGGTTATCCTGTTCAATCAGGACCTGTCCAAGCCAATAAGTTGCTTCGAGGTTATTGGGGTTAGCAGCCAGCATTTTATCAAATGTGGCTTTAGCACTCTGGTAGCGCTGTGCATAAAAATGATTAACTCCTTCCGGTATGGACTGCGCCAGTGCTGTAAACGACAGGAAAGCAGCAAAAAATATTGAGATGGCTGTTTTCTTCATGTGCTTTTCTTTTTTGATTTTAAATGGTTCTTTCTGTTTACTTATTGGTTGTTAATGTTTTCACTCAGAATTACTTCCCTGATATAATTCGGCCATTTTACCGGCATCAGGTAAGCCCTCCTGAAGATCAATTGTCCTTTCTGCATGTCAAGCAGGAATCTTCCGAATGCATTACCCAGTCCCTGGTGACCTTCTTTCAGTATATAGACCAAATCACGTACCATGGGGTAGCTTTGGGTATATATAAAATATTGTGAAGGCTGAACATAACGGCCCGCACTGTCGGTGCTTTCAAGGTAGGCGATTCTTATTTTGCGCCTGTAGGATAATTGAGCGGTATCTTCTTCATTCCCAATCCAGCTATAACCTACAAATCCAACGGCATTGGGTACTTTGGAAACATAATCTATGACACCAAGGGTATTGCTGGCCGCTGCAACCCCGGGTGATAATTTATCCCCGGCCAGTACTGAATCAAGCATAAACCGCACCGTACTTGTAGCCGAGGTCCCATCAAATACAGGAATTAGATTTTTTTTAGACCTTCCTGTTAAAAGCTCCTTAATCTCTGTCATGTTATAAAACGAATCCGCGGAAGCCCTGTTCACCAGTACGGCAATAAGGTCGCGTGCCACGAGTTCGCTCGATACCTTTGTTTTCAAAGAATCCGAAATAAACTGTTCTTCTTCTGCAGTTGCCTTCCTTGTGGCAATGACCATCCTCACCGAGTCCACCATCAGATCACGAAGACATTCCGCCTCAGGTTTATAATGTACGATGATCCTCGCCTCCGGGTTTTGAGAAAGGAAGACCTTCACCTGGGCATCCATCACCGGCCGGAATGTTTCATCACAGCTGATATGAATCGTCCCCGTATTATAGGTATCCCTGGTTTTATCTTCCTTGCTATTGCATCCTGTAACTAAGAGTGCAAAAAGGATCAAAATGCATAAACCTGCTGCCTTATCACCCATTTTTAAAATAATCCTTTTTATATCCTTTATACATTCTCCATACTCCATAGATGATAAACAAACTTCCTATCGCCACATCCAGTTCGCCGGGTTCACGATTCAGTATCTTCATATCACCAAGACTGTAGACAATAAAAAAAACACCCACAGTAAAAAAGAATATGCCCCGTACCCAGTCAAGTATGGACTTTGTTTTGGTTATCCTTTTTCTTTCCGCTTCCTGAAAATCTTCCTGCATAGCAACATTTGGGTGGAGCAATTTAAAACAATTTTACTCTTCCACTCCCACAAATGTGACTGGTTGTGTAAATGATCGCGCTACGGGAATATTATTCTGGATTGCAGGTTTCCACCTTGGCATCCGCTTCAAAACCCTGATCACTTCATTATCATACAATCGTCCGCCGGACTGCGCCACTTCAAAACCTGTCACCATTCCGTCAGCTGACACCTGGAAACGGATCATCACAGTTTTTTTCTCTCCTGCTTCCAGTGAAGAAGGAACCTGCAGGTTATTCTGAAGGAAGGCAAGCCAGGCTTTCAAACCACCGGGAAATTCAGGTTCCCTTTGTATAGGCGGTTCAGCAGGGGTATTTGGTTGCATTGGCGGACCGGGATTCGTTGTTGCTGGTGGAACTGGGTTAACATAAGGAACTGGAACATCAGGACCCGAATGTGTAACATCAGAAACATTAGTAATAAGTTCCTGGGGTAACATGGCTGTAACCGGCGTGCGGTCAACCAGTTTGAAATTATCGGTAAAGGCCTGCTGAGCTGCAGCAGGTACTGATGCAGGACGCTGAACCGGTGGAGGAATCACAGGTTTTGGATCCGGTGGAATTACCACGGTGATGAGTGTCACATCTTTCCCGGGAGCAGGACGGGTTAAAGTAACAGAACTGTTACCTCCTACAAGGAGCAACAATAATATCACTCCCGACAAAGCAATGCCAGTTGATAACATCATCCTGTTATTGTAATACTTGCGTAAAGTGTAGGCGCCGTATTGTTTGTTACGGCCTTCAAAAAGAATGTCGAGCAGGTCTGCTCTTAAGATCTCATTGCTGTGCATAACGGCTGGTTTTTCATGAGATGAACCAACCAGTCATTTCCATAATCATTTTACAGATTCTTTGCGGACCGCAAGCCGTAATTTTGCACAGCAAAAAAATAGTGATGAAAATTCTGATGGTTTGCCTCGGGAATATTTGCAGGAGCCCGCTGGCTGAAGGGGTATTGAAGCATAAAGCAAAAAATGCAGGACTTGACTGGACCATTGACAGTGCAGGGACCAATGGTTATCATGTTGGTGAAGCACCACATCATCTTTCACAGAAGGTGGCCAACCTGAATGGTATCAATATCTGTGACCAGCGTGCCAGGAAGTTTGTGAAAGAAGATATGGACAGGTACGACCTGATCTACGCCATGGCAGATGATGTGGTGGAAGATATCAGGCGCATCGCAAAGGAAAAATTCGATCCTTCAAAAGTTGATCTTTTCCTGAATGAGCTGCATCCCGGCAAACATATGTCGGTCCCCGATCCCTGGTACGGAACTGAGCCGGGCTACCATGAAGTATATGCGCTGATCAACGACACCTGTGATGCCATCATTCATAAATATGCAAACTCCACGGGTGTCGCTCATTGAGTTCAACTAATTTTATACTTTAATTCTTTTTGAATGGCCAAACCATCTATTCCCCAGGGCACACGTGATTTCGGACCTGCAGTAGTGCAAAAACGCCAGTATATCTTCAATCATATACGGACTGTATTTGAGCTCTATGGTTTCCAGCCCCTGGAAACACCAG
>CBDUBK010000083.1:0-7585 GCA_965365375.1 uncultured bacterium
GTGGTATTGTTCGCACTAAGGACCTCCTTCATTGGGACCGGCTGCCGGATCTCAAAACTCCTTCACCACAACAGCGCAACGTAGTGCTGCATCCTGAATTTGTAAATGGCCAGTATGCTTTTTATACCAGGCCGCAGGATGGATTCATCAATACGGGTAAAGGAGGTGGAATCGGTTTTGGTGTTTGTGATGATATCACCCATGCAGTCATTACAAAAGAAATGGTAATTGACCCGAAATTGTATCATACCGTTTATGAATCAAAGAATGGACTGGGTCCGGCGCCGATCAAAACCGACAAGGGCTGGCTGCACCTGGCCCATGGTGTAAGAAATACTGCAGCAGGACTTCGTTATACCCTGTATGTTTTTATGACGGATCTTGATGACCTTACCAGGATCATTCACAAGCCTGCGGGTTATTTTATGGGACCTGAAGGAGAGGAGCGTGTAGGTGATGTGTCGAACGTATTATTCAGCAGCGGCTGGATCCTGGATGATGACGGCACGGTGCTGATCTATTATGCTTCTTCTGATACCAGGCAGCACGTAGCAACATCCACGATTGACCGCCTTGTGGATTATGCCATGAATAATGGAGAGGATGGGTTAACCTCTGATGCTTCTGTTCAAAGACTGAAGGCCATCATTGACCGTAATAAAGAGGCAGGTACCGGGCAGGCTTCCATGAATGGAAAGCCCGGAAAGAAAATCAGTATTTGAATATGCAGAACATGAATGCCGCATTGCAACGATACCGCGATGAAATGAACCTGGAATTGCATTCTATCCTGGATTACTGGATGAAACATACCATTGATGAGACCCATGGTGGTTTTGTGGGCCGCATTGATCATGATAATATCGTTCATTCCATTGCACCTAAAGGTTCGGTGCTCAACAGCCGTATCCTCTGGACTTTCTCATCAGCCGCAAGGCTTACCAGGAATGAAGATTACCAGTTCACGGCGGAAAGAGCATTTCATTACATCAGGGATTTTTTTGCAGATAAGGAACATGGAGGTTTGTACTGGACCGTAGACCATAAAGGCCAGCCGCTTGATACCAAAAAGCAGGTCTATGCTCTATCATTCGGTATTTACGGACTAAGTGAATATTACAGGATCAGTCATGATAAAGATGCATTACAACTGGCTGTTCAACTTTACCATGATATTGTAAAGTACAGCCACGATGAAGTACATGGAGGTTATATAGAAGCACTTTCGCGTGAATGGAAGGAAATGAATGATATCAGGCTGAGTGAGAAGGATGCCAATGAAAGAAAATCGATGAACACCCACCTCCATGTAATGGAAGGTTTCGTGAATTTATACCGGGTTTGGCCTGATGCTGTTTTGAAAACAAGAATAGAAGCGCTTATAAGAATTTTCCTGGATCATATTATTTCAGCTGAAACCAATCATCTCATCCTGTTCTTTGATGATGAATGGAATTCAAAATCATCCACTGTTTCTTATGGTCATGATATAGAAGCAGCCTGGCTGGTACAGGAAGCCGCTGAAGTGATTGGTGATGAAGACCTGCTCAGGGAAGTAAGAACGGTATCGGTACTGCTTGCAGATGCTGCAGCTGAAGGACTGGATAAAGATGGTGGACTATGGTACGAATATGAACCTGCTACCAATCACCTGGTGAAAGAAAAACATTCCTGGCCACAGGCCGAAGCCATGGTGGGTTTCTTCAATGTATGGCAGCTCACCGGGAATAAACAATACCTGGACCATTCCATGAACAGCTGGTCCTTTGTACAATCTTTCATGCATGATAAAAACTGTGGTGAATGGTATTGGGGCGTGTATGAAGATTATGCACCCATGACCAAGGAAGACAAGGTAGGCATCTGGAAATGTCCTTATCATAATTCACGTGCCTGCATGGAAATGATCGAACGTATTTCAATGATTCTAAAATCAGAAAAACATGAAGTTGAATAAGAACTGGCTCTACCTGCTTTGTTTTACTCCTTTTGCTGTTTGCGCCCAGCAGAAACTCAATCCTGTTATTGAAGGGAAAGTAAACCTGCTTCTATCAAAAATGACACTGGAAGAAAAGGTGGGGCAGATGGCACAGGTATCCGTTGAATCACTGGGTTCGTCACAGGGTGATCTCTTCAGTTTTTCTGATAAAATGAAAGACGCCGTTGTCAATTACAAGATCGGATCCATCTTGAATACACCCGGTCCATTGCAATCGGTGCAGGACTGGAACCGCATCATCACTGAGATTCAGGCGGCAGCTTCACAAACCAGATTAAAGATCCCTGTGTTGTATGGTCTTGACCATATTCATGGAGTGAGTTATATCGGCGGGGGAACCTTATTCCCTCAACCCATTGGCCAGGCCGCCACCTGGAACAAAGCACTGGCACAACAGGCCGGTGTGATCACCGCGTATGAATCAAGAGCAGCAGGAGTTCCCTGGACTTTTTCACCGGCGCTGGATCTTGGTACCAATCCTTTATGGTCACGCATCTGGGAAGGATATGGCGAGGACCCATACCTGATCAGCGAAATGGGAAGTGCTTTTGTAAAAGGTGTACAGGATCCTTTAACCAGTAAAGAAAAAATTGCGGTGAGTCTTAAACATTACCTTGCCTATTCTGATCCCAAATCAGGAAAGGACAGGAGTGATGCCTGGATCCCTGAACATTACCTGAGAGAATACCATCTTCCTCCTTTCCGTGCCGCCATCAATGCAGGTGCAAGAAATATAATGGTGAATTCAGCATTGATCAATGGTATACCGGTTCACGTAAACAAACATATTCTCACCACCATTCTAAAAAACGAAATGGGTTTTACCGGCTTCGTTGTAACCGACTGGCAGGATATCGAAAACGTATACCGCCGCGACAGGATCACTAATAATGTAAATGAAGCGATCGCGCTGGCCATTAATGCCGGTTGTGATATGTCCATGATCCCTTATGAATACAAATCATTCGTTACAGACCTGCTGGCCCTGGTGAAGGAAGGAAAGGTTTCGCAGCAAAGGATCAATGATGCGGTAAGAAGAATACTCCGCGTGAAATTTGAGCTCGGACTTTTTGAAACACCTGTTACCACTGCGGCACAATATCCGAAATTCGGAAGCGCGGAATTCGCGAAAGCTGCATACAATACTGCAGCTGAATCCATCACTTTACTGAAGAATAACAACAATGTTTTACCGTTTTCCAAAACTGCAAAGGTCCTGGTAACAGGACCGAATGCCAATTCCATGCGAACGCTCAATGGAGGCTGGACCTATACATGGCAGGGCGACAGGACAGATGAATACGGAGCTCAATACAATACCATAGTTGAAGCGCTCAGGAATAAACTGGGCAACGCAAATGTTGTTTATGAACCAGCCGTGGTTTATAACGCAAAAGGTAATACCCTGCAGGATACCCTGCTGAATACGGAAGGTTTGACGGAAGCTGCCAGGAATGTGGACTATATTATCGTTTGCCTGGGAGAGAACAGTTATACCGAAACCCCGGGTAACCTGCATGATCTGAACCTTTCACCCAACCAGGTCTTCCTGGCTACAAGAATGGCCAACCTTGGTAAACCTGTCATTTTTATTATGAATGAAGGAAGGCCGCGTATCATTTCCTCCATTGAACCCATTGCATCCGCGATTGTGCATGTGTACCTGCCCGGAAATTATGGGGCCGATGCGCTGGCTGATATTCTTACAGGTGATGTGAATCCAAGCGGCAAACTTCCCATTACCTATCCACGTTTTACAAACGACCTCACAGGTTATATCCATAAACCATCAGAAGGAGCTACCAATCCGCAGGGAGGTGAAACCAATCCACAATATCCATTTGGTTTCGGATTATCCTACACCAGTTTCAGATACAGTGATCTTACCATCAACAAAAACAGTTTTGGACCAGGTGAGACAGCGACCATCACAGTAAAGGTAAGCAATAGTGGCACGCGTGCAGGTAAGGAAGTGGTACAGTTATTTGTCTCGGATCTTATTGCCTCCTTCACACCTGACCTCGCGAGGCTGCGGGGTTTTGATAAGATCGAACTCCAGCCTGGTGAAACAAAGACGGTAAGTTTTTCACTACCGCTTTCCCAACTGGCTTTTGTAGCTCCAGACAATAAGCGTTACCTCGAAAAAGGAGCGTTCAAAATAAAGGTTGGCAGCGAGACATTGACATTCCAGGTGAACCAGACTAAAACTTTCTGATGTTGAGATTTTTCATTTTTGCTTTAGGATTTTTAAGCTGTTGTTTTTCTTCAATAGCGCAGGTGACTCCCGTTTCTGTTACAAAAACAGCCAGAGGAATCATTTTAAAAAATGCACTGGCCCCTAATGGGGTCGCCTGTGAAATTTATGTCATAGTCATTGATGAAAATATCATCCGTGTTGTTGCAGTACCTCAGGGAGAAAGCCCATTGATCAAAAGCCTGATGGTTGACAAACCATTAAAAATCGATGTAAATTTTACAACGGCAGATTCTGGAATGCAATACAGTTTGAAAACAGCCAGGCTGCAGGTAGTACTTGACAAGACCAGCGGGCAGGTCAGCTTTTATGACCTTAAGGGGAATAAACTGCTTTCAGAACAACCATTCAGCAGGCTGCTGCTTCCGCAGGTATTTGAAGGCGAGCCGGCCTATTACATCAAACAAGGTTTTGAAACATCACCAGATGATGCCTGGTATGGTCTCGGCCAGCACCAGGATGGTATTATGAATTATAAATCCTACCAGGTTTTATTATTCCAGAATAATACCGAAGTGGCTGTACCCTTTCTCATCTCGAGGAAAAATTATGGTATTCTCTGGGACAATAATTCCATCACGCATTTTGGTGATGTGCGTCCTTACCAGCCATTGAATGGCCTGAAACTTTTTTCTAAAACAGGAGAGCAGGGCTGGGTCACGGCCACTTACAGCAACAGTAAGAACAATCCTTCCAAAATTGCCATACAGAAAGCAGAAAGCACGATCAGTCTTGAATTCCTGAACGATTCCAAACTTTTCCTGCCCAAAGAATTTACGCCTGATACTGGAGTGGTGGTATGGGAAGGAAAACTTGCTTCAGACCTTGCCGGCCTGCATAAATTCCGTTTTACCTATGCCGGTTATTTGAAAGTCTGGATTGATAACAAACTGGTGCTGGACAGGTGGAGACAGAACTGGAACCCGGGATCTGCTATTCTTGATGTGGACATGCAGCCTGGAAAAAAATATGATTTCAAGGCAGAGTGGATTCCATACGGCGGTGAGTCCTATGTATCCTTCAAATTTTTACCACCATTAACTGATGCTGAAAAGAACCGGTTCAGTTTTGCATCGGAGGCAGGCACTCAACTCGACTATTATTTTGTTTATGGCGATAACATGGATGCTGTGATCTCCGGCTACAGGAAATTGACCGGCAAAGCCGTGATGCTTCCCAAATGGGCTTTTGGAAAATGGCAGAGCCGCGAAAGGTATAAAACACAGCAGGAGATGCTCGAGGTGGCGGAGACCTTCCGTAAAAGAAAAATCCCGCTGGATAATATCGTGCTGGACTGGAGTTACTGGAGGGAAAAAGAATGGGGCAGCCAGGATTTTGATGAAAAACGTTTTTCCAATCCGGACAGCCTCATTGAGGTGCTGCATAAAAAATACCATACAAAATTCATGATCTCGGTATGGCCCAAATTTTATGAAGGTCTTCCTGCTACCAATGAATTTGACCAGAAAGGCTGGCTGTATAAAAGGAATATTGCCGACCGGCAGCGTGACTGGATCGGGCAGGGTTATGTATCCAGTTTTTATGACGCTTTCAATGAAGGCGCACAAAAAGCTTTCTGGGACCTGATCAACCGCAAACTTTATTCAAAAGGTGTGGATGCCTGGTGGATGGATGCCAGTGAACCGGATATTTTATCCAACGTTTCACCCCAGCGCCGCAAGGACCAGATGACACCAACAGCATTGGGACCTGCAGCGCTTTACCTGAATGCCTATCCTTTGCAGAATGCAAAAGGAATCTATGAAGGACAAAGAACTGTTGATCCGGATAAACGGGTTTTCATTTTGACCCGTTCCGCATTCGGAGGACTGCAACGGTATGCATCCGTTACCTGGAGTGGCGATATTGCTTCGCGCTGGCATGATATGCATGCGCAGATCTCGGCAGGCGTTAATTTTTCAATGACCGGACTTCCATACTGGACCATGGATATCGGTGGTTTTGCAGTGGAAGGAAGATTTGAAAGACCCAATGCACAGGACCTCGAAGAATGGAGGGAACTGAATACAAGATGGTACCAGTTTGGAGCTTTTGTTCCATTGTTCCGGGTACATGGACAATTTCCTTTCAGGGAGATCTATAACATTGCACCTGAAACCCATCCTGCTTATAAAAGCATGTTGTATTATGATAAACTGCGTTACCGCCTGCTGCCCTATATCTATTCACTTGCAGGAAATGCTTTTCATCAGGATGGCAGTTTGATGAGAGGTCTTGTGATGGATTTTCCTAAAGATGATAAGGTCACCAACATCAATGACCAGTATTTATTTGGTCCCTCTTTGTTGATCAATCCTGTTTACGAATACAAGCAAAAAGAAAAAACCCTTTACCTCCCTTCGGGAACAGGCTGGTATGACCTTTATTCAGGAAAATATGAAGAGGGAGGAAAAAATATTACTGTTCCAACCAATTATGAAAGAATGCCCGTCTTTGTAAAAGAAGGATCCATCATTCCTTTTGGTCCTGACTTGCAATACACATCTGAAAAACCTGCAGAAGAGATCACCCTGTATGTTTATACCGGCCGGGATGGTTCTTTTACGCTTTATGAAGATGAAGGGGAGAATTACGGTTATGAAAAAGGGGCGTTCGCAACAATAGGTTTTGATTACAATGAAAGAACAAAGACCCTCACCATTGGACAAAGAAAGGGACAATTCCCCGGCATGCTGGAAAAACGCAGGTTTCATATTGTATGGATCACAAAGGAAAACGTTAAGGGAATCGACAATCATCCAAAACCTTCAAAAACTGTTTTGTATACCGGTGGTATGATCAGCATTAAAAAATAATTATGAAAACATTTTTCGGCCTGCTGCTCCCGGTTGTGTTATTTACCTGGAGTGGTTGTAAAAAAGAAAATAGCGGCGGCGGTAATCCTGCTCCGCCCCCGGTTGATACAATTGTGACACCGGTTGACCCGCCGCTGGCCAACACCATTGGTTTTTTCCTGGATGACTGGATGCCCAAAACCTTTACGGTTCCTTCATTCGAGGAAAAACCTATTCCCACGGAAACACCAACTTCATTTGTTACCATCAATGCAGCTGATGTTGTTACCAAGGTACCTTCTTCCATCTTCGGGCAGAATGCCAATATCTGGATGTCACAGATGGTAACGGAAGCTCCCCTGATGACGCATCTCACCAATCTTAAACCTAACATTATCCGCTTTCCCGGCGGCAGTATCAGTGATATATTTTTCTGGAATGCCTTACCCAATCAAAAACCTGCTGATGCGCCAGCGGAATTGCTGAATGCGAATGGAGTGGCTGCACCCGCAGGATACTGGTATGGTAAGAACGGGG
>CBDUBK010000084.1:0-7453 GCA_965365375.1 uncultured bacterium
CGTACTTCATGGTGGATGAATAACTGGACACAACGTTCAGCTATCGGTTATGAACCCTGGCTGTTCCGCGGATATATCGTGGAAGGCATCTTCCAGTCAGTTGACGAAATCACCAAGAGCGCTGTGCCGGTTGACAACAATGGCAACAGGCGCCCGACAGATCCTACTACAGGTATCTGGGTAGGAGATGTAAAGTATAAAGACATCAATGGTGATAAGAAGATTGATGTAAATGATATCACCAACATCGGTAATCCATGGCCAACACTGACTGGTGGTTTCAGTAATAATTTTTCATTCAAAGGTTTTGAACTGGGCATCCTGTTCACTGCTTCTGTAGGAAATGATATCTATAACTACATTGCCGCAGAGGCCAGCAATCCCAATAACATTAACCTGAGCCGCAACCTGCTGATCGACGCGATGGATTATGCGAGGGTTACCACCAATGGCAGCGGACTTCCTGCACTGGAAAATCCCAATACCAACATTCCAAGAATGTCGAACAACCAGATCGCCAATGATAATAACTATGGCAGGATCTCTACCAGGTTTGTGGAAGATGGTTCTTACTTGAGACTGAAAAACGTTTCGCTAACTTATAATCTTCCATCAAGACTGATCGGTTACCATAAAGTGATCAAGGGATTGAGAGCAACCATCGGGGCGCAGAACATTGCCACCATCACCGGTTACAAGGGATATGATCCTGAGATCGGTGCCTATGTTGGCCAGGGTTCCAGCGCACAGAACCAGGCCATCGGCATTGACTTTGGCCGGTACCCGCTCACGCCTATGTACACAGCAACCATCAGTGTTAATTTCTAAAATTGTTATATGAATCAGATAAAACACATTCATTATTTCACCCTGGTACTGCTGGCATTCGCGGCAATGGCAGGTTGTAAAAAAAGTTTCCTCGAAAAACCACCTTTGAGTTCTATCGTAGATGCCAATTTTTACAAGACCGATGACCAGGTAATGGCCGGAACTTCTTTGCTCTATAGCGAAGTATGGTTCGATTACAATGACAAGGCCATGTACAACCTTGGTGACTTCCGTGGAGGTACTGCTTATTCCGCATGGAATGACAGGGGTAATGTGATGTTCAATACCACCGGTGACAATGGAGAGAATGGCGCATCCTGGAGGGCTTTCTTCAATGTAGTGGGCCAGGCCAACCTTTTCCTCTACAATATCGAAAGATATGGAGGTCCTAATGTTTCCCCGGCTGTGAAAAAGACAGCGATCGCTGAAGCCCGTTTCATGAGGGCACTTGCTTACCGTTTCCTGGTGATGAACTGGGGTCCGGTTCCCATCATTGAAAACAATTTTGACAAACTGTTTGATTCTACCATCACAAGGAATACTGTTCCGAGTGTATGGCGTTTCATTACAAGGGAAATGAGAGCGGCTGCTGCTGACCTGCCGGTCAGTGCCATGCAGGAAGGACGTCTTACCAAATGGAGCGCCGAAGGTATGCTTGCCCGTTTCTACTTAACAAGAGCCGGTGTGGAAGCAAGTGGCGGTACACGCAACCAGGTGTTTCTTGACAGCGCTAAATATTTCGCACAGCGCGTGATCACCAACAGCGGTAAAAGACTGCTGACCAACTACGCTGACCTGTTCAAGTATCCTTATGATAATAACGCGGAATCATTATTTGAGCTGCAGTGGGTATTCTCGGGTCCTAATGTATGGGGAACGCAGAACAGCATCCAGGAATACCTGGCCTACAGCCCGGACATTTCCTTTGGCGGATGGGGCGGAGATAAAAGTGCCACCTGGTGGATGATCTCCCAGTATGATGGTTTTGCTCCCCAGCCCAATGGTACACTCAAAGGAAGAACACTCGATCAGCGTTTACATGCAACCTTCATGCTTCCTGGTTTTACGTATAATGAAATCACCAAGGTTTCTGACAGGTTGAAACTGGTGTATCCCGATGCACCCGGCGACCAGGAATATGCAGCGATCAAAAAATATGTAATCGGATCTCCTGTTGACCTGGCTGGTGTTGCTTCACAACAGCACTATCCCCACAATACTTATATGCTGAGACTTGCTGAGATGTACCTGATCTACGCGGAAGCAACGATCGGGAATAATAATTCCACAGCAGATGCAACAGCAGTTGAATATTTCAATAAAGTACACATGCGTGCAGGATTACCTGAATACCAGGTAGGAGGCCCTCAGGGTAGCGGACCGCTTACACTTGATAATGTACAGAGTGAAAGATTCAAAGAGTTTGCAATGGAAGGTATGGCATGGTATGACCTGGTAAGCCTTCATTATTACAATCCAACAAAAGCTTACAGTATCCTGAATGCCCAGGACAGGGGGTTGTTTGCAGTGGCTCCTAATCAAATGCCTAATCCAAATGAATGGACATTCACAAAAACCAGCTGGTATTCTGAAAGATTGATCAACGCGAGCTCGGCAAACTTCCTGTTACCAATTCCCAATGTGGAGCTGGCGCAGGCGCCTAACCTGAACCGTGCACCGGTGGATTATCCATAATGAACAACAACAATCAAAAAAGAAACTGAATTCAAATGAAATCAATTAATAAAATTCTCCTCCTCCTGTTAATGACTGTAGGTATGGTAAGCTTTTTTACCTCCTGCAAAAAAGATGAAGCAGGTGTTCCTTCCATCGATTACGTGAGGATCACGAGGCCTGAATCTTCCGACTCACTGCTGGTGAGGGCAGGACAGGGACAGCTGATCGCTATCGTTGGAAACAACCTCCAGGATGCGGTTGAGATCTGGTTCAACGACCAGCAGTCAAGACTCACGCCTACTTACATCACCAGTAAAACCATCCTGGTTTCTGTTCCCAGCAATATCCCGCTGAGCGTGAACAATACCATGAAGATCGTTTTCAAGAACGGTTATGTACTCAATCATTCTTTTGAAGTGGAGATCAGTGAACCACTGGTAAGCATGATGGATGTGGAATATGTAAAAGAAGGTGATCTGGCTGTTATCCGCGGTGATTTTTTCTATGCGCCGCTCACCGTAACCTTTACGGGTGGTGTACAGGGTCTTGTTGAAAATCTCACTGACCAGGAGATCCAGGTGAGGGTTCCTGCAGGAGCACAACCCGGACCTATAACCGTAGAAACAAATTTTGGTACGACAGAATCTGAGTTCTGGTTCCGCGACAACAGGAATATGCTGATCCATAATGACCCATGGTCAGGATGGTGGGGACAAAACAACGTGGTGGCCGGAACAGATCCGCTTGCCATCAACGGCAACTTCACCAGGATCACTGCCAATATCGGTGCCTGGGGATGGACAGAATGGATCGGGGGTAAGGAAGATGCATTAAGCACCAGTCATAACCTTCCTGATGAAGCTGTGCTCAATCCTGAGAAATACAATATGAAATTCGAGGTCAACACCCTGAAGCCATACAATGGCAACCGGATCAAATTCATGATCGGCCAGGTGAATGGTCCTGATCCAAACTGGGATAATGAACCTTATTTCTGGGAACCTCCGTTTGACACACAGGGTGAGTGGAGAACTGTTACCATTTCATTTGATGAAGTGGTTGACAAATATGTCACCAACTGGGGTGTCCGTCCGCAGGGTTATGGTGTGAAGATCTGGTTCCACGGACCCGGTTCACTTGAAGCGGATATCGCTTTCGATAACCTGAGGGTTGTTCCAAAAATTTCAAATTAATAAAAGTTCAATCTAAACTAATGATTCAACTCATCAATACACGACTGCTTGCGCTGGTATGCTTTGTGATGTCCGTAGGAATTCTGGCATCCTGCGAAAAAGAAGAGGATACCAATTCCGGGATCGTTGAGCTGCTCAGCTTCGGTCCAACAGGTGCCAACCATGGCGATACGCTGCGCTTTTTTGGTAACAACCTCGATAAGGTTACTGCCATTGAATTTACCGGTAACAATGCCACGGTTCAGAAAGCAGATTTCAAAAAACACACTGATAAAGAAATCCTCCTGCTGGTTCCTGAAGCAGCGGAGAAAGGTTTCATAAAACTAAAAACACCACAGGGTGATATTACTTCCAAAACACAGTTGAACCTGGGTGTTACAGCAGTTGTCACTTCCATCACGGATGTTGCCAGGCCTGGTGCCAATATCACCATCAACGGCAGTTATCTCAACTGGATCGAAAGGATCACCTTTACTGATAATAAAGTGGTGGAGAACTTCGTAAGCCAGTCATTCAACCAGCTGGTTGTGACGGTTCCTGCAGATGCGGAAACAGGACCATTACTGATCTGGTATGGTGGAACGGATTCCATGGAAGTGGAAACTGCCGATACTGTTTTTGTGACACTTCCAAGTGCCACATCATTTTCACCTAACCCCGTAAAACATGCCGATAATGTAACCATTACAGGTACGGATATGGACCTGGTGAGAAAAGTTTATTTCACAGGTGTAGCCAACGCGGTTACAACATTTGTTAGCCAGAATGCCACGCAGCTGGTAGTGAAAGTTCCGGGTGGTGCAAGAGATGGAAGTGTGAAGCTTGAAGCAGCATCAGGTGTGCAGACCACTTCTGCCGCGAGTCTCAACCTGGTATGGCCCACTGTTACTACTATGGCCCCGAATCCTGTTGACCCGGGTACCAATCTTACTGTAACAGGTACCAATCTTGATCTCGTGAATTCCATTACTTTCGAGAATGCAGCACCTGTAACAACATTTGTAAGCCAGACACCAACACAGATCGTAGTAACGGTACCCATGGGTGTTACCCAGGGTAAGATCACACTGGGCATCATGAATTCATCCGTAACAGTTTTGTCAACAGATATTCTGCAGATCCTGGGTGCAGTTCCTCCTCCAACCATTTCCTTCCCGATCTATAACGACGCGGTTACCAGTAACTGGACCGGCAATGGCGGATGGATCGGCGGCGGATGGGGTGGTACCGTTGATTATAATAACAGCACACCAATCCGTGAAGGTTCCAAATCTGTAAGAGTGAATTACGTGGGTGGATGGGGTGCGCCACTACAGCTTGGCGGAGCCAGTGTTCCTATCGGTACAAATACCACGTTCAAGATCTCCATTTATGGAGGCGCAGGAACGAATGGTAAAAAAGTAAATCTTGGAATCAACGGTGCTGATGGTCCTACCATCACCCTGGTAGAAGGCCAGTGGACCGATTATGCATTCCCGATTTCAACGCTGACTGCCGGAACAACCATTACAGACATCATTGTAAAAGAGTTTAACGGAACCGGTGGATTTACGATTTATGTTGATGCGCTTGGCCTGAATTAACCAGGGTTTGTTCATCCATATGAATGCACAGGAAAACTTTTCCAAAAAGGTCTCTCATATAGCAATCGTTCATTTTTTACTGGTTCATTTCTTTGTAAATGGACCAGTTTTTTTTAACCACCATACTCATCCCGATTCCCGGCCGTATGGAAAAATGATGGAATGTTGAAAAAACGGTATATACCCGTCCTGTTCTTCTTTTTATTGTTGTGGCAGTATCAGTCAGAGGCGCAAACCTTTGTCCAGCGCAAACAGCACCAGTTCTTCCTGGACGGAAAACCCTATTATTATATCGGCACTAATTACTGGTACGGAAGTGTGCTGGGCCTGGAAAAAGATCCGCAGCGTGGTGTTGAAAGACTTCGTAAAGAACTGGATTTTCTGAAATCAAAAGGTATCAACAATCTCCGTGTAATGGCCGGTGCTGAAGGCAGTGGCATGATCCATGGCGTGCAGCGTGTGGGCCCTCCATTGCAGACTGCCAAAGGAAAATTTGATGCGAACGTTCTCAAAGGCCTGGATATCCTGCTGGATGAAATGAACAAAAGAGAAATGAAGGCCATACTTTTTTTTAGTAACAACTGGGAATGGAGCGGGGGATTTCTTCAATACCTGAACTGGAATGGACTGATCGCTGATTCAGTTCTTCAAAGGAAACTCGCCTGGGATGAAATGCGTGATTATGTCAGTAAATTTTATACCTGCACACCCTGCAAACAGGATTACCTCAAACAGGTGGCCTTTATTGTTGACCGCACCAATACCGTTACCGGTAAAAAATATGTGAATGATCCCGCGATCATGTCCTGGGAACTGGCCAATGAACCAAGACCCATGAGACCTGCATCGAATGATGCCTATCTCAGGTGGACCAGCGACGTGGCAGCATTTATCAAATCAAAAGACAGGAACCACCTGGTCACCACCGGCCATGAAGGGGAGATGGGAACAGAAAGCCTGGAGCTTTTTGAAAAAGTGCATGCGGATAAAAATATTGATTACCTCACGATTCATATCTGGCCAAAGAACTGGAGCTGGTTCAACCCGGCTTCCATGGAAAAGGATTTTCCCAATGTGATCTCTAAGACCGAACAGTATATTGATAAACATATTATGGTTGCCAGCCGCCTGAAAAAACCACTGGTCATTGAAGAATTCGGGATGCCGAGAGATCATCATTCCTTTGATATAACGACCACGACTACACTAAGAGATCAATATTATAAAAGGATCTTCGATTACTGGAAACAGCATGCAACAACCAATGGTGTGATTGCCGGTGCCAATTTCTGGGCCTTTAATGGAATGGCACGTCCCATAGCCGGGCAAACCTTCTGGAAAACAGGGGATGATTACATGGGGGATCCTCCTATGGAAGAGCAGGGGCTAAATGGAGTATTTGATACGGATACCTCTACATGGGGGGCAGTGTATGATTACACCAGTTCTGTACTGCCTCAAAAAATTTCCAGTCTTCCCGCAGATAAAAAAGCTACTCCGGCAACTGTGAACCTTTACAGGAATTTATGGAAGCTGATGGATAAAGGCATCATGTTCGGTCACCAGGATGACCTGGCCTATGGAGTCGACTGGCGTTATGTGAATGGTAAGAGTGATGTGAAGGAACTTACTGGTGATTATCCTGCAGTATATGGTTGGGAGCTGGGCAATCTTGAACACGGGCTTCCCTATAATCTTGACAGTGTTCCCTTCGATGCCATGAAAAGATTCATCCGTGAAGGTCACCAGCGTGGAGGTGTGATCACCATCAGCTGGCATAATGACCACCCGCTTACCAATGGTTCCGCATGGGATACTTCTGGTGGTGGTGTTGCATCGGTGCTTCCAGGTGGTGTGAAACATGAATTGTACAAAACCTGGCTGGACAGGCTGGCTGTTTTTTTAAAAGACCTGAAAGACAAAGAAGGAAATTATATCCCGGTGTTGTTCCGTCCTTATCACGAACTGACCGGTAACTGGTTCTGGTGGACGAAACATGCTACTTCGCCAGCTGAATTCAAACTGCTCTGGCGTTTCACGATGCAGTACCTGCAGCAGGAAAAAAATATTCATCATTTATTGTACGTATACAATACCGCGGACTTCAACAGTAAAGCAACATTCATGGAATACTATCCTGGTGATGATGTGGTTGATCTCGTAAGTTTTGAT
>CBDUBK010000085.1:0-7435 GCA_965365375.1 uncultured bacterium
GCTGAGATGGTTTTGACAGTAGCTACATTCACTACACCATTGGCAGGATCGGTAGATACTACTTCAGGGCAAATGCCAACAAGGCCCTGTTCCTCAGAGACTTTTTTACAACCTGCTGCAAACACAAGAAGCAGGATGGCCAGCCATTTGTAAGATCGGAATTGTAGTATTAAGGAGTTTTGCTTAGACGTAAAGCTTTGCGTGCGCGGAGCATTTTGCGTTTTCATAGGAATTTTAATTAATTGCGATCGCTGCCAACGAAGAACAACCCCGTTTTATGCAGCAAATGATGATGCAACAAACCTATGAAGTGAAAAATCTAATATGTTATATTCTTACCTGAATCATTTACATAATTCACACATCCGACATCGCGCTTTCTCTTTTCTGCCTGATCTGTTTATAAAAACTTGGAGTAAGGCCGGTTACTTTTTTAAACTGGTGAGAAAGGTGAGCCACACTGCTATAGTTCATCCTGTTCGAAATTTCAGTCAGTGATAATTCATTATAAAGCAGCAGCTCTTTTACTTTTTCTATTTTATTGATAATAATAAACTGCTGGATGGTAATGCCTTTCACATCAGAGAAAATATTAGCCATATAGGTGTAATCATGCTTGAGTTTCTGGCTCAGATAATCTGAATAATTAGTTACGGGTAGGTACTCCGACTGAATCATTTGCACAATGGTATCCTTTATTTTATCGATCAGTCTTCCTTTTTTGCTATCCAGTACTTCAAGGCCGGAGTGGCGAAGATTTTGTTCCAGGATCTTCCTTTGTTTGACCGTGATACTCTCAAGGATCTCCACCATTCCCAGGTCAATCATTACGTATTGTGACTGAACACCTAAATTTTTGAGTTCCGTCAGCACGAGGTCCTTGCACCGGGAACTGACCATGTATTTAATAAATAACTTCATTGTAATAACACTTTCCAAACCGGCAGCCTTAACCCGCTCATGATGATTTAGCATGATCCGGTTCCGTTTCAAAGCAGCCCGGGGCTGGTTCGGAAGTGCAAAGTAAGCTTCCCTTTATACCGGTATAGTTAAATTGAGATGATTGATCCCTCAAAAGGGATTGTACAGCAACGCAGGGTACGGTTACTTTCATTGCGCTCATGATTTGAAACAATCAATTGGCACCATTAATAATTAGGGCCTGGATACGTGTATACTCTCATTATTATGAAATAGTCTTCTTCATCACCTAATAACTAATATGTTTATATGAACAAAGGTTACCTTACACAGTTACCATCCCGTCTCCCAATAAAAACACCATCTGATGAATCCTATCCGCATTTTACATATTGAAGACGATGAAGAAGATGTAACATTCGTAAATTCTTTATTGATCAAAGCTGGCTTGAACTTTAGCCAGCATGTAATATCCACGAAAAAGAGTTTAATAAAAGCACTGGAAGAAACCCAGCCTGATATTATTTTATCGGACCATTCCCTTCCTGCTTTCAACTCCCTCGAAGCTTTGCGGATCGTAAAGCAGAAAAATAAAGACCCGCCTTTCATACTTGTTACAGGAAACACTTCAGAGGAGTTTGCAGTCAGTATGATCAAAGCAGGTGCTGAAGATTATATTCTCAAAGACCGGATGCAAAGGCTTCCTTCCGCAATCGAAAAGGCCTTGGAAACCTCCTTACTTAATTCATCCAGCTTAAAATTGAAACTGGAGGCTGAACAAAAAATCCGTGAAAGTGAAGCCAAATACCGTTCATTTTTTGAAAGCAGTATTGATGGCATTTTGTTGACAGTTACTGATGGGCAAATCCTTGAGGCCAACCCTGCAGCCTGCGCCATTTTCCAGATGACCGAAGAGGAAATATGTGAGGCGGGTAGATTTGGTGTTTCAGATCCGGGCGACCCAAGAATCCAGGAATTGATCTCGGAACGACAGCTTCACGGGAAGGCACAGGGAGAAATAATACTCATACGGAAAGACGGAACCAGATTTCCATGTGAAATCACGTCAACGGTTGTTAAAGACGCTTTTGGAAAAGAACGCACTTCTATGATCTTCCGTGACATTACCCTTCGTAAAGAAACCGAGCAAAACCTGAAGACAACCAGTTCTGTATTACAACAAACCCTCCATGTCCATGAAAAAATAATGAAATCATCTCTGGATGTGATTTGTTCGATTGACGAAGAGGGAAAATTTGTAACAGTGAGCCAGGCATCACAAAAAATATGGGGTTATAGTCCGGCTGAACTGCATGGTAAGGCCTACCTCGATCTTGTACATGATGAAGATGTACAGAAGACCATAGACTCAGCAGCATCTGTTATGAGGGGCACTACTGTAACCGGGTTTGAAAACAGGTATAAACATAAAGACGGGCAGATTGTTCATATACTCTGGTCGGCCATGTGGGATCCAAATGACAAACTGATGTATTGTATTGCCAGGGACACCAGCTATAAAAAAAAGCTGGAAAAAGCGATCAAAGTTGAACAGCAGCGTTTCGATGACCTCTATTTACAGGCCCCCTGTTGCATGGGCATTTTAAAAGGTCCCGGGCATATTTACGAAATGGCAAACCCACTGTATCTGCAGCTGATTGGCAATAAGGATATCACTGGCAAATCTGTCAAAGAAGTTTTACCTGAACTGGAAAGCCAGGGCGTATTCAAATTTTTGGATGATGTGTACAATACCGGGGAAACTTTTTCAGCAAATGAAATGCTGGTAAAATTTGATTTACACGGTACAGGAGAACTTGTAGATAAGTATTTAAATTTTATTTACCAGGCACACAGAAACCCGGATGGAGAAATTGACGGCATCCTTTTCTTTGCCATCGAGGTTACAGAGCAGGTGATATCAAGACAAAAAATTGAGGCCAGCGAAAAAATGTTCCGCCAGATCGTGGAAACAGCACAGGAAGGCATCTGGATGTTAGATGAAAACAATAAAACCACATTTGTAAATAAAAAAATGTGCGAGATCCTGGAATATACAGAGGCAGAAATGCTGGGTAAAACCAATTTGTTTTTCAAAAGTGAAGCAGAACAACAACTGGCTTTGAAGCAAATTGAGAGAAGGAAAAAAGGCATCAGGGAAACGCATGAATCCAGTTTCATAACCAAAAGCGGGAGAACGATCGTCACACAGGTTTCTACCAATGCAATTTTAAAAAATGATGGCAGCTATAATGGTGCGCTGGCCATGATTACAGATATCACGGAAAAGAAAGAATTACAGGAACAGCTTTTAAATGAACAGGTAAACAAACAAAAACAAATTACCAGGGCCGCTCTGGAGGCCCAGGAAAAAGAAAGAAATTACCTGGGTGGTGAGCTACATGACAACATTAACCAGATCCTGACCGCCGTTAAGCTGCAGCTGATGTATTGTTCCGAAAGCGTTGAAGTGCCACTTAACCTGGTGCAAAATGCGCAGAGAAATGTTGAATCCGCCATGCTGGAAATCCGGAATTTGTCGCAGAGATTAGTGACTCACCGCTTTGGTGAAGAATTATTCATACCTATGGTTAACAACCTGGTTCTGCAATTATTTGAAAAGGAAACCGTAAAAATCAACGTACCGTACTTTGATGAAAATGTTCCAACTGAAGTGAAACTGGCCATCTACCGCATTATCCAGGAACACCTGAATAATATCATTAAACATGCCAGGGCAAAACATGTCAGTTTATCAATATGGAGCAATGAATCCACAATGACTGCCATAGTAGAGGATGATGGAATAGGATTTGATCTCTTTCAACATAGAGACGGGATTGGATTAACAAACATCTACAACCGTGTTGAATCTTATAATGGAACACTGGATATCACCACTAAACCAGGAGAGGGATGCAAACTGAAAGTGGTTTTGCCGTTTGACTGAAACTATCAGTTTAAGGCAGCTTGTTTGCAGCGTTGGGAAGTCATGCATTCTTGCTCACCGGGATCTAATCCCAACCCGAATCATTCAGCCTGGCTTCCTTTACCGTACTGTCAGACTTCAATTCAATTACCAGTGTTTCGATGCTAGTTCCCAGACCACCCAGGAAAGGTTTGGAATCATAATGATAAAACAGTTGTGTCCCTTCCCTTTCATCAGGCTGTCCCAGTTTGCGGAAAAGAGAATCTTTTGTCATCCCTGCCCATTGGTGGTGGTGCAGGAGATCATAGATCATCTGGTTGCGGTAAGCGTACTTTCCATCAACTTTCAAATCCCATTTGCTCTTTTCAAACTTTATCGCAGAAGTGGCTGGAGCATCCTGGCGGCTTGTACAGGAGACCATCGATATAAAAATGAAAAGGGATGCTATGTGCAGCAGCATGTAAAAAATTTAGGGTCAGCGAAAAGAATCAGAACTAGTTAAGAATCACCCGGCATTATGTAAGATGGCATCTCTAAGCCATAGGCTAAAGGCTAAAGGCCAAAAGCTATAATCCCAATGCTAGAGAGTTTTATCCAGCATATCCCCCAGATCACTTATTCCCAGCGTAAACCAAATGATCACCATTCCAAGAATGATCTTAACGATCAAAGGAATGGTAAACCCCAGGTAGAGCCTGAGCAGGTCATTGGTCATTGGAAAAAACAGGAAAGAAAGGAACAGTGCCACGATTCCAGGTACCGGGTGAACCAGAACCAGGTTCAATATCCCGATGATAAATACTACAATTCCGAAGAACCAGCTGATAACTGCTGAGGTGTTGAGTTTATGTTGCATAAGATAGATTAATACTGACAGGCAGTGATAATGAATAAATAGGGGATGCACTTTATCCCTATGTACTTGATTTGTTTAATTAAGATCAGCGAGCATGAGATCGATCTTGTCAAACAGCTCCCCTACTCCCATTGCTGCCCAGATGATAAAGGCACCTATGACCAGTTTTAATACCGTTGAAACAGAAAAACCAATCTTGTTTTTGATCAGTCGTGTTACAGGAGGGAAATAAAGAAAGGAAAGAAGAATGATGAAGATTCCGAACTGCGGATCATTACCCCAGAAAGTATTGATGATGCCAATGGCCATGAACAGGATGCCAAAGAAAATACTGGTAAAATATCCTAAGCCTGACTTTCGGTGGATGATCGCGTTTGAATGCTGGTTCATAAAATGTGTTCGTTAGATTGAATGTTTTTAATGCCTGGGTAGCAACTTGCTGGTTTAAAAAGCACTTTGCATTACAAAGTAAATGAGAAATTCCGGCATTTCCAAACCATGATGTGAAAATTATGTGATGATTGAAAAACTGCCTTTAACAATGATATATTTCCTTTCCCCCGATCAGCATAGCGCTCTTTGCAGTAAAATGCCCCCTTCAATTTGCCGCATACAACCCTGTCTGTCATTTTAGGGATTGGTAATTTTACAGACCTTAATTATCAAAAATGGAATCAAAAACCAAAAGCACAAGGATACAGGGACTGTTAAGTCTCTTCGACTACCAGACTGATTTTTTTCCGAAAGTCCTGGATGGCATTTCCGGAGATGATATGTATAACCGGCTGGACACAGAAGCGAATCACCCCGCCTGGCTCGCAGGTTCCCTCGTCAACCAGCGTTTTATGATGGCCTCCGAAACGAGCCATAACGTGCAACAAACCGCCAGGGAATTGTTTGAAAATAACAAAGGCATCCAGGCCGGTGCCAAATACCCTTCAAAAGAAGCATACCTGCAGGATTGGAAAAACATTACCCCAATTGCACGCCAGGCCTTAGTGGAAATTGATGACCAGAAACTGGACAGTATCATGGACATGGGCGGAATGAAAATGAGTTATTATGAACTCACCTGCTTTACCATTTACCGGGAAGCCAGTATTATCGGTCAACTGGCATTGTGGAGAAGGTTGCTGGGATATCCTGCGATGAGGTATGATTAAGCAGATAATATGACACGGGCCTCGAGCTTCTTTGCGTATTCTTCGCGTGCTTCGCGATCATTGCGGTTAATATGAACGCAAAAACAATTCCTCCATTTTCATCGCATTGCATCTCCCGGCAATACCACCACCACCTTACATCCCTTACCGGGATTGGTAGTGAGTGAAAAGCTTCCATTGAGACTTTCAGCGCGGGTTTGCATATTCATTAAGCCAATACCCTGCCTGTCCCTGCTCATTGAAAAACCTTTTCCATCATCAATGATGCTCAGGATGATCTTTCCATTCTGCTGGGTGAGATGTACCTGAACATTGTTCGCTTCAGCATGCTTCAGAACATTATTCAGCTGCTCCTGTAAAATGCGGTAAAGTCCCACATGCAGTTCCTGTCTCAATGCCTGGTCCTCAAAACCACTTATTTCATGCGTGATCCTGACCTTGCTGGTACTGTTGATGGAATCCACCAGGTCTTTCACTGAATCTTCCAGGCGGATCTTTCCCAGGGTAGGTGCAGACAAACGTTTGGACAAACTCCGGATCTCGTTGATACAATCCTGTAAATAACCGGAAGCCCTTTTGAGTAATTCTTTGGGATCTCCCAGGCCTTCAAGGATCATTTCATTATGCAGCTTCACCGTGGTGAGTACCTGGTTGATGTTATCATGCAGTTCCAATCCAATCAATGAACGTTCTTTTTCCTGCGCCTGTATCACCGCTTCCGTGATCATCTTATGCCTTTTGCGTTCCTCTTCTTCCCTCGCAGCCTTTTGCCGGCTGATCTCTTCGTTCAATGCCATTGAAATAGCAAGCGTCTTTTTACTCTTCCGGTAATTGTTCCATACCAGGAATACGATACAAATGGCCATGCCTACAAACAATACTGTAACCCATAAATAAACCAGGGCAAGGTGTTTCTCCCTTTTGAGTTCCGTGATCTCCAGTTCTTTTTCTTTTTCCACGAGCTGGCGGTTCACATCAGCTTCTGAAAGTTTGGCCTGTTCCCTTTCAGTAGAATCTCTTAACGTTTCAAACCTTTTGAAAAAATCCAGCGCCTGTTTCAACTGACCTGTCTGTTCATGATAGATGGCCTGCAACTGGTACCAACGCTGCTCCATCAATACATTTTCTTTCCGGGTGTTTGAATCCACCTGGCCCAGGAGCTGGTACATCGAGGAAAGGTCATTTTTTTTCTGGTATACATCAGCGAGGTAAAGCTTCACCCAGTTGGCATTCCCTCTTTCATATCCTTCCCTGTCATTCAATGCAATACTTTTCCTTGATAAACTTTCAGCTTCTTCAAAATTTCCCCGGGCAGCGGCTACCCTTGCCTGGTTACCATAGATCACACCATAGATCTTGTCCATCACCACAGGTCCAAGGGAATCACGGTTCTGGTTCGCGATCGATAATGCCTGTTCAAAATGAATCATGGCGCTGTCATACTGCTGCAGGTTTGTATAACATAAACCGATATTACTCTGGATCTCCTGCTGCTGTAATATTCTTGCAGTGGTTAGAGGCAAACAGGTATTTTGTAAGGTAAAGGCGGTTTTAAAATAGTTGAGT
>CBDUBK010000086.1:0-7420 GCA_965365375.1 uncultured bacterium
CTGCCAGTGGGAGTTGGGTTTGTGCATGATGTAAATTAAATCTACAAATTCCGCATCTTAAAAACCCTTACACGTCCGGTTTTGTTTTGATGATGAAATGCAATTTGCGTTTCATCAAGAACCGATCACCGGTGGTGTAAACTTTTTGCAGGCCTGGCAGGGAAAAACAAGATTTGTGTAAACTTAAAATCATGAAATACCTGGCACTTTTTCTCCTCCCCGTCCTTTTTGCAATAAACGGTTGTGCACAGGGCGGCAGCCAGCAGTCCAATTCACCTAAAGACCGCCAGGCAGGCGGTCGCTGTGAAGGCTGTGAAGCTATTTTTGAATCGCCCATTGCTTTCGACCAACTGGGCTGGACAGATACCATTGCGGGTTATGCTGAAACTGAACCCAAACTCGTGGTAAGCGGAAAAGTGTTCCAGAAAGACGGGAAAACTCCTGCAGCTAACGTGGTTCTGTATTTCTACCACACCGACAGGGCCGGGAATTATCCGCAAAAAGGCAATGAAACAGGATGGGGCAAAAGGCATGGATACCTGCGTGGCTGGGTGAAGACCAACCAAAATGGAGAATACCGTTTTCACACTTTCAGGCCTGCTTCCTATCCCAACAGCAATAACCCGCAGCATATCCATATCACTGTAAAAGAAGAAGGAGTGGTAGCCTACTATATTGATGATTTTCTTTTTGCCGATGATCCTTTGCTGGGTGAGGAGGAAATCAGCAGGCTGCAGAAAAGAGGCGGCAGCGGGCTGTTAAGACCTGCATTGAAAAATGGAATCTATGTGGCGGAAAGGAATATCGTGCTCGGGATGAATATACCGGGATATTGAGGGAAATGGAGAGTCGGAATTATTAAGTCAAAAGTCTGAAGTCAAAAGTCAAAAGGCAAAAGTTAAAAGTCAAAAGTCAAAAGTCTGAAGTCAAAACTCCGATCTACTTCGGATGTGCTACATGATTTCGATAAATCACGAGTCTCCGGGCTCACGACTCACGATTCACCATTCACGATTCACGATTCACCATTCACCATTCACGATTCACGACTCACGACTCACGACTTCCGACTTTTACTTATGTTTCACAAAACAGGGTATGAATCTGGTGGCTTAATGGTGGCCAACTATGCAAAAAATTTACCTTTTACTTCGAAACAACCAGCAGTCTGGTCCGCACAGCATTGAAGAATTGCAGGAACTTTCCTTATTGCCCACTGATCTTATCTGGACAGAAGGCAAAATCGGCTGGAAAAGTCCTGGTGAGATCCCCGGACTTTCGAAAGAAGAAAAGATTCCCGTTACACCAGTGATTTCCCCTAAGGCAGAGTATGGAAACAATAAAATCAGCGCAAGTAAGATCTTTGTGAAGCTCCCGGGTAACAGGCAGGTAGTTACAGCAAATTCACAGGAAGATCTGACTGTTATTGACCCCGCCATTGCACTGGAGCAAAAAGCTGAAGCACTTTACCAGAAAATCCAGGCTTTCCAGGAGCAACAAGCAGCAGCCCCGAAAGAAGAACTCGAAACCAAATACACCAGGTCACTGGAGGATATTAAAAATGAATATGCAGGCTGGTTGAACCAGAAAAAAAACAGCAAACAATTCAATGGTAAACCAATTTGGGCAGCAGCAACACTCATCGTTTTACTCATCGCGGGATTTTTCCTGTTCCGGACAGATGAATCTGGAACCGCTGTTATCGCTGAAATAAAACCTACCGGGACAGCTGCAATCACCGGGGAATTTTTACCTGTATCCAACACAGCCCCCGTAACCAAAAAGCAACCCATTGCTGCCAGGAACAAAAAACCAGTAGCAAAAAATAAAACCGGTAAACCTGTACATAAAACGAATCCTGTAACTGTGAGCCCTAAGCCAACACCCCGGGCGGCGAATAGTACATCCATACCAGAACTGGTAACAGTAAACGGCAGGTATAAACCTGTTGGCAGAGGTGTTTCATCATCAGAGATCACTTTGCATAACAGGAGCTATGAGCATCTAAAAGTTGTTGCAGTTGATGTGATTTATTACCGGCCTAACGGTTCTGTACTTGCCCGGCAAACCATTTATTTCAGGAATATTGATCCCCAAACATCACTTACACTTAAGGCTCCCGCCAATGAAAAAGCAGATGAAGTGAAATATAAAATGGGGTTAATCAGCGCCAGCGAAAGCGGTTTGTATTATGCAATGAACTGATTTCAGTTTTCACCCGCGAGTTTGAAAACTTCGAGTAAGCTATATGTCTGCAAACTTTCATTTCTAAAACTTGCATTGATCATAGCCATGGCTACAATGGAAACATCGATAGGTTTTTGTTTTCTGAAAAGCCCGAGCTTATTGAAAAAGCTGATCATGCTGATGGCCATCTTTTCACCACCCCTGTTTTCTTTCCTGTCACCTGATAAGATCCCGGGCTGAAGAATATGAATATGCTGAAAAGGAAGCAGTTTGATGTCACGTTCAAGCTCGCCTTTCATCCTTGAATAAAAAATCCGCGAACTGGGATCAGACATGGCTGCAGATACCAGGACATAAACAGGCACTCCATTTTCAGCAGCTGATTTAGCGGTTTCATACTGGTAGGTATAGTCAACCCGGTACTGGTTTTCCTTTGACCCTGCCTGTTTCAGCGTGGTTCCCAAAGTTGAGAACAATACATCACCCTTTACCAGTTCCTTCCAGGTTCCGGGCTGGTCGAAATTGATTAGATGTTCTTCTATCCTGCTGTGATTCATATTAAGTTTTCTCCTTGTCAGAATGATCAGTTTGTCAAAACGGTTGTCATCCAATAACTGGTTAACCAGCGCATTGCCTACAAGCCCGGTGGCGCCAATAATAATAGCTTTACGATGATCCATGATGTAAAGATAGAAGCACACCAAGGCTCCGGGTAAAAAAAAGACCCGGAAAAAAATTTCCAGGTCGTGGTGTTTGGCATAGATCCTAGTATATCACGAGAGTTTTTTCTTCAGAAAGAAAACACCAATGGATGTAACAAAAGCCAGCGTCAACTGCAAAAATTTCCTGGTGTTCTTTACTCTTGGTTCAAATGGTCTATACAAAGAAGTATCTCCTTTCAGGGCTGCAATGATTGCAGATTCAAAATCATGAAGCGCCAGCGACATGTCCGCATCAGAATGAAAGGCCTGACCGTTGGCATAGGTACCATGCATGCTGATCCTGGTATATTTTTCATTCAGGGGCTGCACAGATACATCAATATGGTAAATCATATCCTTCACAGGCTGGCGGTAGGCAAACTTGTAAGACTCTATCATCTTATTTTCACCCAGCAGGCTGATATTAGGTACAAATGATGGAACGGACAGGAGGCTGTCTTTAGCCTGCTTTTCAGAAGCATCTACAAATGACTCCTTTGAAAGAAAATTTTGACGTGGCATTGGCTTTTCATTTATTGGTTAGGAGGTATTGATTCTTTCACTAAAGTAGCAGGCCGGTCATTAAAAAACAATCGGTAAAACGCCTGATATTTAGTAGGTAAATTCCCCTGAAACCCTACTTATCAAAAAGGGGAAATAACCTGAAAAAAAAGCCCCAAAACTTAGGTTTACCCTTATGGCACTCTGTTTGTGCTCCTTAAATATGGCAACAATACATTTAACGGCTAAGGAGTTCAGGGATAAGGTCTTCAATTATGAAGAGAGCCAGGAGTGGTCCTACAAGGGTTCATTGCCTGCGATCGTGGATTTTTATGCGGACTGGTGCGGGCCCTGCAAAGCTATTGCACCTGTGCTGGAAGATCTATCAACACAGTATGAAGGGAAACTGCTCATTTATAAAATAGATACGGAAAAGGAAGAAGAACTCTCTTCCTTGTTTGGTATCCAGAGTATACCTACACTTCTGTTCATACCCACTGAGGGAAATCCCATGATGCAAAAAGGAGCTTTGCCGAAGAATGTACTGGAACAGGTAATTGAAGAAAGGCTGCTGAAGAATGATGTTGCAAGTCAGTAGTTTGTTGGTATGTAAAGTTTTACTCCCTTAAGCATAGTGTTTGTTGTTAGGAATGTGTATTAACTGCAAAGAACGTTAAGAAACGCAGAGGAGCGCCAAGTAGAACTCTGCGCAACCTCCTTTCCTTTGCCAGCCATCCACGTGCGCTGGCCGCGTGCGCTGAAGCTTTAGCGGAGGCGCAAGCTTCAGCGGAGGAGCAAGCTTCAGCGAAAGCTGGTCCTTTTCTCTGCGGTAAAAAAAACTAATTGTTATTTCAGACTCTGCTAAAGGCTAAAGGCCAAAGGCCAAATGCTACTCCTCCTCTTCTTCAGCTTCATCCTGCTCTTTCGCCTCCGGCATTTCAGGAGAGCCATCGGAACTTACCTGTACAAAAGCATTGTCTGTGTTTTTTTCAGGAGCTTCCTGTTCGCGTAATTTCTCTTTAGGATCGTTCATATAAAGGTTTATATGATTGATCAAAAATGTATGCCACGCCTGCAATAAAAAAGCTCCCATGATGGGAGCTTTAAAATATACCGTCCTGAACTTAGTATCTCCTGTTATGATGCCCGCGGTTTCTCTGGTTATCACCAACATTCCTGCGGTCATAAAATCTTTCATTCACCTGGCGGATCTCCCTGTCGCGCTGCAGTTCAAGCATATTTACCTGCCTGCGTTTTTCTCCGGCACGCAGGTAACGGCTGCGTTGTACTTCACGGATCCTTGACTGGTATTCATAGCGGATCCTTTGGATCTGTACATTTTTTTCACGCTCGGTAAAGGAATAAGTACCATAACGGTCATGTTCACCTCCCCTGTTTCCGGACTGGCCGAGAACCACATCCCTTGAATTGCCTTTGGAAGGAAAACGTCCCTGCTGTGCAGAGGTTACGGTGATGGCACCCATGACGAGTAAAATTGTGAGGATCTGTTTCATAGTGTAAAAGTTTTTGTTGTAATAGATGAGAGCGTTAGATGCAGGGTTTGTTTAACACTTGATGGTTAAAGAAATGTGATAATGAATAGCTGGTAAATTTTTCTGAACCATCAAATGATTCTTTTATTGAAAAAATTGGCTGTCTTTTACTGTTACATAATAAACAGGCATAGCTGGTCAAATCATCGTTTCATTCAACCATCATCACCTTACAAAAAACCTTTACAACCTTCCACACCGCAATTGCATTTCCTTGCACCATCATGGTGGGTTTCGCCATAGTCGCAGGTAAATTCTTCGTGGGGTTTTATTGCTTTCAATGTGTAAAACTCAACATGGTAACCAATGGTGCGCATAAAAGTATTGGGCTTGCAGGAGTGATTGATATAGCGGAGCGCATTGCTGTGGGATGCATCAAGCGACTGGCCGTTCCATAATTCCACCATGGAAATGGCCTTTTGTTTTTTGGCTCTTGCTCTTCCTTCCTTTTTGGAAACAATTTCTCCTGCCAGCGTACCAAGCTTTTTCCTTGCAGGAATGCGGCTGCCCGCAAATAAACCTTTGCCATGTATACGGCTGGGACCTACCCTTACCGGGAATCTTACATCACCTTTTATTAACATATAATGTGGAAATAAAAAGCCAGTTGAACATTGTTAACTGGCCCAATCCTTTACGTCACAATTCTTTATACATATGGTCCAGTTCTTGAAACCATTTTGGTATGACAAATCCAAACTATTCCGAAAATCAGTCTTCCGGCCTCTTTCAAAGCCTGGGTATCGCCATCCCGGTATCTGTCAGTATCTGGATAGCGATCATTCTTTTGATCGCTTAAGGGATGCCGATCGTTTCATCATGATCCAGGGGAATACTTCCTGCTTCTCCTTCCCTATCAGTATTTTTATTAGTGGCAGGTTGTTTTTCTACATCCCTGGTTTCTTCTTTTTCTCTTACAGGCACTGATGGTTTACCAGGTAAAGACACCGGTTCACGGTTTTCATGTTCTTTCATAACCTTGATATTTTTATCACTAGCAGGATCCAAGTGCCCAGTAGATGATAATGAAAATGAGAATGGTTCCAAAACAGCCACCTCCTAATTTTTTAGCACCGTAACCGGCGATCAGAGCTCTTAACCAATTGGGCATAGTTTAAAGTTTGCCTTGATACTTTAAAAAACTATGCCATTGGTCATCACATCTCAATTTAAACTTCCTGTACCTGGTTCACATCATTCCTGAATACTACCACACCATCAAACACATCTACCAGCACGGGCTGTGATTTATCTACATCCCCTGAAAGTATTTTCTTACTCAACACATTTACGATCTCTTTTTGTATCAGCCGTTTCAAAGGCCTTGCACCATACTGCGGGTCGAACCCGTTTTCAGCCAGATGATCCACCAGGTAATTCGTGAACTCCAGCCTGATACCACTCTGTGACACCAGTTGCTGTAACTGCTGCAGTTGTATGCGGATGATTCCACGGATCTCGTTCTTCATCAATGGCTGGAAGAGAATGATCTCATCCACCCTGTTCAAAAATTCCGGCCTGATGGTTTCCCTCAGCCGCAACATCACTTCTGTTTTTGTGCGTTCAACAATTTCCTCCTTGTTACTTTCCTTCACATCCGAGAAATTCTCCTGGATGATATCACTTCCCATATTAGAGGTCATGATGATAATGGTATTCTTGAAATTAACTACCCGGCCTTTGTTATCGGTTAACCTTCCATCGTCCAAAACCTGCAGCATTATGTTCCATACATCCGGATGCGCTTTTTCAATTTCATCAAGCAATACTACCTGGTAAGGTTTGCGTCTTACAGCTTCAGTAAGCTGCCCGCCTTCATCATACCCTACATAACCCGGAGGCGCACCTACCAGTCTTGATACTGTATGTTTTTCCTGGTATTCACTCATGTCAATACGTGTCATCATATGCTCATCATCAAAGAGGTAATCGGCCAGCGCTTTTGCAAGCTCTGTTTTACCAACTCCTGTTGTGCCGAGGAAAATAAAAGAACCAATTGGTTTTTTTGGATCACTCAGCCCTGCGCGGCTTCTCCTGATAGCATCTGCTACAGCTACTATAGCTTCATCCTGTCCCACAACCCTCCTGTGCAATTCATTTTCAAGTTGCAGTAATTTTTCACGTTCTCCCTGCAACATTTTTGATACCGGTATGCCGGTAGACTTTGCTACACTTTCCGCGATATCTTCCGCGTCCACTTCTTCTTTCATGAGCCTGCGTGAATGCACACTGAGTTCATTCAACTGGGCCTGGAGATCATGGATGGTTGATTCCTGTTCCTTTACACGCCCGTACCTGATCTCAGCCACTTTACCATAATCACCCTCACGTTCGGCCTGTTCGGCTTCGAGTTTGAGTGATTCGATCTTTGCCTTGCCGTTCTGAATCTGTTCAACGAGTTCTTTTTCTTCCTGCCATTTCGATTTGAGGGTCTCCCTTTCAACAGCTAGGTTAGCAAGATGGGTATTCAGTTCTCTC
>CBDUBK010000087.1:0-7404 GCA_965365375.1 uncultured bacterium
CCTGTCTGCTCCCCAGAAACTCCCGATGCGTGCCTTGCTGCCGGATACAGGAAATCCAAGTGAGGCCCCGCTGGTAATGGTGAGCTTGTAATCACCACCTGCCAGCAATTCGGGTTGCAATCTTAAAATATAATTACCGCTTTCTTCGATATCATACTGAAATGAAGATGCGCCGGTATCGGCAGTTAACACAATAGAACTGCCGTTAACATCTTCTTTAAAAAGATCAGCATACATCACCTTTCCGGAACCCATGAGTCTTTCGAGTTTGAAACGGAGCTGTTCTCCTCTTTTGGCGGTAAATTTCAATCCCAGTGAACGTGGACGTTCCATATCAAAATGGCCATCCTGTGCATAGGGCAGCGAAATGTTAACGGGTTGTTGCAGGGCTTTTTCGGAAGCCTGCTTCCAGAGACGGCCTTCCGGGCTGTCTTCTATTTTGTCTTCATAATTTTCCCTGGGGGTTTGCTGTTTGAAGATCTTATTGGCCACAGAGGTGCATGAAGCCAGGAAGATGGTGGACAGTAATAAGATGGTGGACAGTTTTTTCATAGCTATGCCCGGTTTTTGCAAAAACAACGCCGTAAAAGGTGAAGAAAGTATTAAGGTAGTCGGTAGTCTGTAGTCGGTAGTTCAAAGTCGGAGTCTTAGAGTATGGGGTTTACTACATCATCTGTAAAAGTTAAGATTTGATCTGACAACTGACAGACCAGAGACTACCGACTTACTTGTTCTCACTGTCCTCTGGTTCACCAACTTTGAACTTTGAACTTTTGACTTCAGGCAACCGGCTACCGACTACCGATTACAGACTTCTGACTTCTTCCCCCTACGCTCCATGCCTGGGTATCTCAAACCCTTTCAGCTTTTTAAACATTTCCGTAGCATATTCATCCGTCATGCTGCTCAGGTGATCCAATGCGCTCATCACTTTTTCATAGCGTGAACTGGCTTCCCTGAACTCAGTGAACTGGAAAGGAAAAAGCCCGAGGATCTTTTCTTCCTTATGCGAAGGTTTTTCTTTTAACAAAGCAGGTACAAATAATTCCAGAAGCTCCGACATCACATTATAACCTGCGATCTCCACCTGCACAACCGTATCATGACCGTATATTTTCTTAACAGAAATCTCCTGGATCTTTTTCAGCGCTTTCACAGCCGGTTCAATATCATCTACAAGGCTGTTGTTATAATTTCCCTCCAGGATCTCATTTTGTCTTAAAGCAAATACTTCTGCCGAACTATTGACCAGCTGGTTAATCACCCTTGCACGCATAAAGGCAATGGCTTCATTGGTATCGGTGATAGAATGATAATATCCGTAGGTCTTATCCGCATTGGTTTTATCAATATCATTTAATACCTGCATATAGGCCTCCTCCACTTCGCCGGTGCGTAGAATACCAAGCCTGTGGGCATCTTCCATATCAACAATGCTGTAACAGATATCATCGGCTGCTTCCACCAGGTACACAAACGGATGCCTTTTATACACCAGTGGTTCACTGCTCTCCCTGATCATGTTCAGTGTTTGTGCGATCTGGTCGACCGTTTCTTTTTCTGCCTGGAAAAAACCATATTTTTTCCGGTGCCTGTATTTTTTATCCACCGCATCAGATTCGCAGGGATATTTCAGGATAGAAGCAATGGTAGTATAGGTAAGCCCGTAACCTCCTTTGAATCTTCCTTTGAAACTATGGGTGAGCACCCGCACAGCATTGGCATTGCCTTCGAATGCTGTAAGGTCTTTCCATTCTTTTGAACTGAAATGATCCTTTAAGGAATTCCCATCTGTGATCTCATCCGCATGCTCTATAAAATAAGCGCTGATGGCCTTTTCACCTGAATGTCCGAAAGCAGGATTACCAATATCATGGGCAAGACAGGCTGCTGCTATTACATTGGCCAGTTCGTAACGGTAAAATTCATAAGCTTCTTCTTTTTGCCTGAGTTGCGCACTGATTCTTTCACCAATGATCTTTCCCAGGGAGCGCCCTACAGATGCTACTTCGAGTGAATGGGTTAGTCGGTTATGTACAAAAGCAGTACCCGGAAGAGGGAATACCTGTGTTTTATTTTGCAGGCGGCGGAAGGCGGAAGAAAAGATCAGGCGGTCAAAATCTCTCTGGAAACCGGAACGTGTGCCGGTGGGAACCTTATCTGACCCGACTCTTTTCTCAGTGAAAATATTTTCGAATTGCATGGCGGGTAAATGTAAGACGCTAATGGCTAATGCCAATGGCCTTTGGCTCAGAGACATAAAGGGCAGTTTTTCACCGCCAAGAAAGAAGGAGCCAAGGAAGAATTAAGCTGGCTGAAATTAAATATAATGGTGTATAAATTTTGTTTGCGTGAAACCCTTTTGAATTTTGCCTTTTTACTTTTGACTTGTCAAACAGAAAATCCCGGCACTTTCGCGCCGGGAGTCCTGATAAAAACTAATGATGAAAACAGAAAGAATTTTAAAGTTTAAAAAACCAGAGCACACCGAGCAACAGGATCAAAAAAACAATAGTGTGTAACAGGTCCTGGCCGTAATCTCTTTCAACTTGTTTGTGTTTCATAGCAGGGTACATTTAGCGATTAAATAATACTCACAGGACTGGATGCTATGATTTTTCAGAAATTGGAATAAGAACAAAAAGTGCAGAAGGAAAGAGGTTTGTTAAGGGTACTTCCCTGCCGGGTTTTTCAGAAGGAAATGGTAGGTGTAAAACCTGATGTAAACCTATCATGTGCTTTTGAAATTTACAACCGTGATTCTACGTATCCCTTATTTTTTAACAGGTTTTCAGGGGGAATAAAAGGGGGCTGTGGAAAACTTTGGGTTTTACACATTCGTAGATTTACGAGGAAAGGTTTTTTACCGCCAAGGAAGAAGGGGCAAAAGAATAATAAAGGAACCATTGAGTACGAGAAGGGCGCAATGAATCAAAAGAATAGTGAGCAATTATTGTGATGACAGGCACGGGCGGTTGTGTTTTTTGAAACACTTCAAATCTGAGAACATTACTTACCGTACTTTACTTGTTGGCGGCCTTGCTTTTACAATTGAGGGAATAGCCGGGAAGACCAGCCTTCGCTAAAGATTTGACTGACGCAGCGGGGAAGGCGGTAAGTAGCGTCTGCAGTGCATTGAGTACTAAGAAAATGCTATTGCGTCTTTTCTTCTTTGCGTTGTGCCGGCCGACCGCGTGCGCTGAAGCCTTAGCGGAAGCGCAAGCTTTAGCGGAGGCGCAAGCTTTAGCGAAGGTTGGAGAAACCCTTTTTGACTTTTGACTTTTGACTTTTGACTTTTGACTTTTGACTTTATCTTCCCTGCATGAAGCTCGGCAAAACAGGCATGTTCTTTTTATTCAACGGCTGCATCGCCTTCATAGTTCTTTGCTATTCTTTATTATGGATCACTGGCACTAAAACAGAAGCCAAGATACTCACACCCTATGCCGTCACAAATTTTGAAGCGAGCTATTCAATCAATGGAAAAACTTACACCAATACTTTCCTCAGAAACAATGTTCCTTTTTACGATAAAACTGTAACCATCACCTGTCTTTCTTTTGCGCCTGCTTATGCACGGGTGTATTCATTTATGGGAATCGCTGCGGAACCTCTTGGATGGTGGCTGGTATTTTTTATTGCATCAGCCATGCTGTTCTTTACACATAACCCTGTATTCGCAAGAGGAACCATATTCATCCTTCAAAAAAAATTCCCATGGATCACGATGGAAGAATATTTTCCACTGTCATGGCATGAATCCATGGAGGATGAAACAGAACAGTCATCTTCCTACGGCCGTCCTTCCTCAAAGCCAAAGCAAAAAAGACCCGGCGCACTGCCGGGTCCCGGACATTGATCAAAATCTGAAACTGGCACCAAGCGAAAACATATAGTTGTTAGTAGTATTGCCATCCTGGAAATTCGGATTGTAATCCGCACTCAGTTTTATACCCCAACTTTTATTGATATTGTAGTATCCATCCAGTCCCCCGTAAACAGTAAGACAACTGGATTTGTTTTTATAGGACATACCTCCATAATTGTGCTCACTGGTCAGGCTCGACAAACCGGCAAGGGCATGCACAGAAAAACTGAAATCGTCATCGAGCCCCAGGCAATCAAATGGGAAGTAAGTGGCACCTCCGAGAATATTGATCTTATTATACTGGTAGTCGAATTGTTCACCGGTTGTATATCCAAGGTCAATCGTACCTCCAATCTTATCATTGAACATATAAGTGTATTGTAGGTAGCCTCCGAAAGTGTTGAATCTTTCAGGATAACTGTCCTCCAGGATCAGCCTCGGGCCCAGGCTGAAAATATGATCCGGCTGGTCACAGGACTTTAGCTGATCCTTCATGTCGAACACATAATTCCACGCATCACCACCAGGCATATATTCAAACTGCCCTGTAACAGGATTGTAAGAATGCCGGAAATCTCCTTCAAAATCTTCCACCTGATAATAACCTGCTGCAGGCTGCCCGTTAATGAACTGCATCCTCACCCCTTCCAGTTCATTATCCTCATCATCAAACAAAGTACTTTTAAAAAAAACAGGAACTCCTTCACAATCAAAATAGGTGATCTCTTCATAGAGAAAATCATCAGGATAGGTTTCCACGTAATGATATTCACGCACTACTCCCCTTGCATCATAGATCTTTTTTTCAGAGATCCTTACATCTGCCCCGCTGGCAAAATTGATTTCCGCCCTGCCGCCATCACTGTAAGTTTTGTCCGGAAGCGAGATCATGCCGGGACTTCCTGAACGGATCCCGGAAATGCGCTGGTCCAGCTGAATATCAGGCTGCCATTGTACCTGTGTTGTTACCGGCGTAACATAAGTGAATTGTGGCGCCCACTGGGTAGTAAAATCTGCCGGTTCATATCTGTCCTTATTGTCATTATACAGGAAGGCCAGTTTCCGGTCACCAAACCATTGGTACCCCTTTGTAATATCACCATTGACACGTAGTTCTTCCAGTCCCCTGATCACCGAACCGCTTTGGTCAATCGTTGTAAGCAGGGTATATGCAGGCTGGTTCAGCTGGTCGTACTGCACCTGCTGTATGGTTTTATCTATAGGGCCTGAAGTATAATCATAGGTTACTGTACGTGTTTTGAGCTGGTGGGTTTTTGGGTCAATCCTCAACAGGTCTGTAAGGTTGCCCATTTTAAATTCCTGTAATTTATCACTGGTAACCACATCTATTCTCTGGGTGTGGACTACATCAATTCTTTTACCGAATTGGGCAATGGTAACCAGGTAAACAAGGAGACATAAAACTGTAATCAGGATCCGTCTCCAATTGAAAAAAGAGAGGATTTGCATATAGCAGGTTTTTGGTTCAACAATAACTGGTGTTTGAGAGGGTAAGCACCGTTATGTGATCAAAGGGAAGAATAAGAGGGCTCTTTTAAAGTTACACTATTCTTTTGAAGAATGCCGGGACGGTCTTTTTTAAACTGCAGGCGGTAGCGGAGTACAATATCTCCATTGTAAACCAGGTGAATCCATTCTATGGATGGATCATTGGCCACATATATATATTTTGCTTTCCTGCCTTTTAACTCAGGTTCCAGGAATACTGATGCAGGTGACTGCGTTAAAACAGTGGAATCGAAAAATGAATTGGATGCGATCTGCCGGTCTTTTTGCGGATCCCTGATCTCAAGGTCAAGATGCAGGGTATCACCAAAACCCGTTTCCAAAAAACCTTTGGTATGACTCCATGCGCCAATACTATACTTCACATAATCCTTGTTCATGAAGGGAGACCTGCGGAATTCATGTAATTCAGGAATTTCATTAAGAAGGGTCCAACGGAGATCATCGGGAAAATGATCCCGGATAAATTGAGAAGGATTGGCCAGGAAATATTTTTCATCAGTCCTTTGAACAAAATTTCCAAACTGGTCAACGTAGCCGCTTCCCCAGGTCACATCCACCAGGTACCAGCTGCTGTCAATCCGTACTGCATTCCAGGAATGATTGGTGCGGAATTTTACAGGGCCGGGGCAACAGTTTGCATAACCGGTGACCACTTCACTGCTGATGCCCGCATGTTCACACAGAGTTTTGAAAAGACGGGCATAACCTTCACAAACCGCTACCCTCCGGCGAAGAACCTGGTATGCGGTCATTTCATGTGCCGGCTTCCATGCGACTGAATCCGGCAGTTCAAAAAAATCAAGTTTTGCATTATTTCGTGAAGGTTTCAGTATGCCTGTATTATATGCGATTTTACTGGTCATCCAGCTGTAGATGGCCCTTACTTTTTCAATCTCTGAATCAAGTGAGGATGTTAATTTGAAAGCAAGTGAATCCGGAGTGGATGCATCAATATCCTGCACCTTCCAGTCGATGACATTGAAACGGTTCCAATTGCCCTGTGCATGGTGCTGCTGGAACAGGAGCAGGCAAAAAATTAAGCTTATGGTTTGCTTGTGCCGCATAAAAAACCGGTCAATCCCTATTGAATTTAAATAATATCCCCTGGTATTGTAGAAAAAAAAGCCACCAGGTATACCCGGTGGCCGGTTGCGTATGTTTCAACGCTCAGTATATTTTGATGGAGCAACCCGGTCAGGCGAAACCGACCGAAGGTTTCCATGAATATGCTGTAGATGTCATGAATACCTCCTTTTCTTTGGTGAATCATAAAGATACAGCGAAATAAAAAACCAAATATGTTCGTTGGAAATAAAATACCACGATTTTTTCATTCTTTGCAATTCATTAAGAACCGGTAATACAGCAGACCGGGAATAAGTTTTGCATCCATACCGGCAACACCGCACCATGAATGAACAATTATTTTACACGACGCTGACGGAAAAGGCAAGGTCCTGCAATATGAATCCCCTGCTCCTGCTCTCCGGCATTGAAGGTTTGTACACCTTTAAAGATGTACAGCTGAATGCAATCAATTATGAATTCCTCGACAGCCTCATACTCACCATTTTTGCCCTGCGTGTAGGCGACCAGTTTCATACTATTGCACAGGATAATCTCAGCAGTGAAAACTATAAAGTAAAACTCAATGCGATTAATGAACTGAGGGAAATGAGCTCTGAAGAAATTTCAGGTTCCGATAACCAGTACCTGCGTTCTTTTGCTTCCATACTCCAGGGTAAAAGTCCTGTGAGACATTACCATCAAAAAGCCCTGGAAGTAGCTGCTCTTGAGATCAGGAAAGCACAGGTATTATTTGACCAGGAAAGCATTGGCATCATTACCCTGATGATTTGTAAAGATGACCCGGGAGACCATCTCGGTTTATCCGCCCTTTTCCGCGCCTGAATGTTTCGCGAAAAATAATAAGGAGTCCTTTACATGTTCTGCCCAGTAAGTCCACTGGTGACCGCCTGGAAATTCCGCGTATTCATGATGGATGC
>CBDUBK010000088.1:0-7299 GCA_965365375.1 uncultured bacterium
TTTGCTGAGATCTTCCACTTCAATGGGACGGAAAGTTCCAAGCCCGGTATGAAGCGTCACTTCCGCGAAACGGATACCCTTGATCTCGCAACGTTTGATCAGCTCACGGCTGAAGTGCAGCCCGGCAGTTGGAGCCGCCACAGCACCTTCATGTTTGGCATAAACAGTCTGGTAACGTTCCCTGTCCTCATCATCCGGCTTGCGCTTGATGTATTTTGGAAGAGGGGTCTCACCATATTTTTCCAGCACCTGGCGGAACTCATCTTCTGTGCCTTCATGCAAAAACTTGATGGTACGTCCACGTGAAGTGGTATTATCAATGACTTCTGCTACCAGCTCTTCACTGTCGCCGAAATAAAGCTTGTTGCCCACGCGGATCTTTCTTGCGGGATCAACGATCACATCCCAGAGACGGTTGGGCTTATTGAGTTCGCGAAGTAAAAAGACCTCGATCTTGGCACCTGTTTTTTCCTTGCGGCCGTACATTCTTGCGGGAAAAACCTTGGTGTTGTTTACAGTAAATACATCCTTGTCGTCAAAATACTCGAGGATGTCCTTGAAATGTTTGTTTTCGATCTGCCCGGTTTTGCGGTGAACCACCATCATTCGGGCATCTTCACGTTTTTTTGCAGGATGTTGGGCGATCAGGTTTAACGGTAGGTCGAACTTAAATTGTGAAAGCTTCATGGGCTGTTATTCAGTTAAATTGTTGTGCTGTTGACGCAGGCTGGGCGGGACATCGGGGACTAAGAGGATGGGCTTCGGGAAGGCCCGGGCATGAAAAAATTTTCTCTTTAGCCAACCGCGGTCTTACGGCACCGGGTGAGTCATTAAGCTTTAAAGGCCGCAAAAATAAGGCTTAATTCAAATTTTAAGCTATTTTTTTTGCCTTCCGCCCCGTTGGAGGCTTGATTTATGATTATCTTGGGAGCCTTGGCATTATTTATTAAAAACCAATCATATCCGTTTATGAGGACCTGCGCAGTTCTGGCTTTCCTGCTTATCAGCACGATCTCTTTCTCACAAAAAACCAAGGTTCCGGCAAAAGATTATCCCAGTCTTTTATGGGAGATCACCGGCAAGGGTTTAAACAAGCCTTCTTACCTCTTTGGCACCATGCATGTAAGCAGCAAGATGGTCTTTAATCTTTCTGATTCTTTTTACCTCGGTATCAAAAATGCCGACGTTGTGGCGCTTGAAACTGATATGGGTACCTGGCAGGAAGATTTTTCCAGGTATGATCTCGAAGGGCAGGGTATGTACGGTTATTACCCGGGCTGGAGGAATAGTGGTTCCCCTTCAGATTATCTGACCATCAACAGCCTGCGTTTTCCATCTTATGAAAAAATGATCGAGATGGCTCTTTACAGCAGTCCTTCCCTGATCAATAATTTTCTATACCGCAGTTATTCAGAAAGAGCCAGCGATTTTGAAGAAGATACTTACCTCGACCTGCATATTTACCAGGCAGGTAAAAAATGGGGTAAAAAAGTTTGTGGCGTGGAGAACTTTGATGAGAGCATGCAACTGATGAAGGAAGCCTATGAAGATGCTTCAAAGGAAAAAGAAAAGAAGGAAAGAAGTTATGAATACGATGGTGATTTTTCTTTCAATAAACTCGAAGATGCTTACCGTACAGGTAACCTGGACCTGCTGGATACCATCAATAAGCTGAACAGCCAGTCCGCTGCTTTTGATGAGAAATTCCTGTATAAAAGAAACGAGATCCAGGCCAATTCCATTGACTCGATCTTAAAAACCAAACAAAAATTATTTGTAGGTGTAGGAGCTGCGCACCTGCCGGGACAAAGAGGCGTGATCGAAATGCTGCGCCGCATGGGTTATAAATTACGTCCCATCAGGATGACCGAAAGAGACAGTCGTCATAAGGATGAAGTGGAAAAGATCAGGGTGCCGGTACAGTTCAGCAAACAAACTTCAGAAGATGGATTCTTCAGCGTGCAGGTTCCGGGTAAATTATACGAGTTTTCCGGTGAGTCAGGCATGGCGCGCCAGCAGCAGTTTGCCGACATGAGCAATGGCAGTTATTACATGGTAACCCGCATCAACACCAACAGTAACCTGTGGGGCCATAATGAGGACGTGGTGTTGAGAAAGATCGACAGCGTGATCTATGAAAATGTTCCCGGCAAGATCCTCACCAAACAAAAGATCACCCGCAACGGCTACAAAGGTTTTGAAGTGGTGAACCGCACAAGACGCGGAGATTACCAGCGCTATAATATTTTTGTTACACCTTTTGAAGTGATCCTCTTCAAAATGAGCGGTAATGGAGAATATGTAAAGGATGGAAAGGAAGCGGATACTTTTTTCAGCTCCATCTCCTTCCAGAATTATCCTTCCGCCTGGATCAAATGGAAACCTGCTTTTGGCGGTTTTGAAGTGAGCCTTCCCCATCAACCTGTTGTAAGCAATTTTGATAACTGGCAGTTCAAGGCAATTGACGCTTCAACCGGTACAGGCTATGAAGTGATCCGTACGGATGTACATAATTATGATTTCGTGGAAGAGGATTCATTTGACCTGAACCTGATGGAAGAAAGTTTTGCCAGCTCTGAATTTATTGATAAACTATTAAGCCGCAAACAAACCAAACATGGTAAGTATGCCGCGCTGGATGCGAAATACAGGTACAAGGATGGCTCCCTGGCTAATGTGCGTTTCATTATCCGTGGTCCTAATTATTATACGCTGGTGGCTCATGGCAGGAAAGAAAACACGCAGATGAAGGATTTTTTCACTTCTTTCAATTTTCTTCCGCACCAGTATGGTCCTTTACAAACCTATGCTGATACTTCTCTCTATTTCACGGTGCAGTCACCGGTTCCATTGGAAAAGGCCAAGAAAATTTCCATGTACCCGGAGAATATGCAAAACCGTTATGGTATGGAAGATGAAGATGCCTTTCTCATAGACGGGGGTTCTTTCAAAGAAAAACTGGTAGTGAATGATTCAACAGGTGAAAAGATTTATGTTTCCCTGAGAAAACCTTCAAGATATTACCAGGATACAGATACATCAAACCTGGCTGAACCGGATTCCACTACATTCAAGACCTCCAGGATGGACTGGACCTACCTGTCCAGGAAAAAATATGAATTGCCCAATAAAATGAAAGTGCTCGAATACATGCTGGGCGATCCCAAAAGCAGCCGCTATGTTTACGGGAAACTTTTTTCAAAGGATGGAGTGGATTACCGGCTGGAATCCCAGGGCGATATTCATACAGGACAGTCAGCCTTCATCAAAAACTTTTATGAAAGCTTTACTCCTTCCGATACGGTAAAAGGTGTGGATGTAAAAGCAAAAAAATCTCCTTTATTTTTTGCTGATTTTTTCAGTGCAGACACCCTGCTTCATAAACGTGCGGTCAAAAACCTTGGATCAGTTGAATTTGATTCAACAGATTTTTCTCAGTTGAAAAAAGCCATTCTTTCCCTGAACTGGAATGAGAAAAAATACCTTGACATCAAGAATGAAATGGTCTGGAATCTTTCCACCATCAAATCAAAACAAAGTGCAGACTTCCTGAAGGAGATTTATTTCGCAGCTGGTGATACCATTGACCTGCAGTACACAGCACTGGAAGCATTGTTATACCAGAAGACAGATTATTCTTATGGAGTATTCCGGGATATCATGACCACTGAGCCACCTGTACTGGGTATCGGGTCTGGTAACGCAACTGACGTAATCCGTTCGGGATCTTCTACCTGGACCTACCCGTCCAATTACCAGGATTATGATTACGAACGCAGCGGGAGTGCATTCCTTGAAGTACTGAATGATTCCCTGGAACTGACCAGCAGGATCTTCAAAGACCTGCTGCCCCTGATCAACATCAACGATTATGAACAACCGGTTTTAGAATTACTCGGCGACCTGGTAGACAGCAACCTTGTAAGCGCAAAAGATTATGAGCAATACAGCCAGGGTTTTTTGATAGAAGCCAGGCAACTTCTGAAAAAACAACTGATAAGGGAGAAGAACCGTTCTATTGAAAGAGCACAGGAAGAAGAGGAAGACAGGGCACGTTTTGACCAGCAGGATGATTATGGTAACAGCCAGCTGAGTTTATATGCGACCATCCTGATGCCTTTTTGGGAAAAAAATCCGGCTGTACCCGCCCTGTTCAACCAGCTGCTGGCCAGCAATGATAAAAAACTGAAATACAGCACCACCATGCTGATGCTTCGCCACAATAAAAAAACTCCGGACAGTTTATTGAAATATTTCGCGGGCCTTGATGATTACAGGTATTTTTTATACCGCTCTCTAAAATCCATGAACAGGCTGAAACAATTTCCGGCAGGAATTGATCATGCAGCCCTCGCTAAAAGTAAACTGATGAGCATGACCGGTTCTTATAACAGGCCGGATACAATCGCTTACCTCGACAAATTACCGGTACAGCACAAAGATCGCTCGGGCTTTGTTTATTTCTTCAAATACAAACAGAAGAAAGATGATAATTCATGGAAGCTGGCCACTGTAGGTATCATACCATCAACAGGGAGTGCATTTGAGTTTGAACCAAAATCAAAATACTACGAAGAAATCCGCTATAATTTTACAGAGCTGAATGCCGGTAAAATTGAGGAGGATGAACCATTGAAGGAACAACTGGAAAAGCTGCTGAAAAAAATGAAATATTCCAAAAGAAACAGCGCTGCTGAATTCTACAGATACGACCAGCGCAACAATTATGATTACATGGAAGCGATCGGGATTGGAGAGTAAGTCAGATAGAAGGAATGGCTTCTATCAGTGACCTGGTGTATTCATTTTTGGGATGATGGTAAACTTCTTCAGCAGGTCCCGATTCAATAATGGCGCCTTTATGCATTACCATGATACGGTCACACATGTACCGCACTACCGACAGGTCATGCGATATGAACAACATGGTTAATCCCAGGTCTTTTTTGAGTTCATTCAGCAGGTTAAGCACCTGCGCCTGCACACTTACATCCAGTGCGGAAACAGATTCATCACAAACAAGGAAATCAGGTTGAAGCGCCAGTGCCCTGGCAATTACGATCCTTTGTCTTTGTCCGCCAGAAAATTCATGCGGGTAACGGTTCAGCATATGCGCAGGAAGGTTCACCCTTTCGAGCAATTCAGCTGCGGTCCTTCTCCGGTCTTTTTCTGAATGGCCAATGCCGGCAACTTTCATGGGTTCGGAGATGGCAGCACCCACACTCAGCCTGGGATTCAGGGAGGAATAAGGATCCTGGAAAATCAACTGTACCTCTTTGCGCATTTTTTTCAGTTCATCCCTGTTGAGCGCAGTGATATCCTTCCGGTTAAAATAAATATGGCCGGAGGCAGGCTCAATCAACCTGAGAAGTGCCCTGCCCAGGGTAGTCTTACCACAACCGGATTCACCCACAAGTCCAAGCGTTTCTCCTTTGAGAATAGTAAAGCTTACACCGTTCACTGCTTTTACATATGAAGAGGGTTTGCCGAACATGCTTTTTTTACCGGCGAACTGCACCACCAGGTTTTTGACTTCAACAAGAGGCTCCTGGGGATTGATTGAAGTATTAATTGTTGAAGGTTTGCCTTCGGTTTTTTCCTGCGGGTTCAGGAAGTCTGAAACAACAGGTAATTTTTCACCCTTTGGATGCATGGCCGGCCTGCAGGCGATCAGGGCCTTTGTATAAACATGTTCCGGTTTTTTAAAAATTTTATCCGCCGGTCCCTGTTCAACAATCTCCCCTTTATACATGATGGCCACCCTGTCTGCGATCTCCGCCACCACGCCCAGGTCATGGGTGATAAAGATCACACCCATGTTTTCTTCCTGTTGCAATTCTTTGATCAGTTCCAGGATGGTTTTTTGTACAGTTACATCAAGAGCGGTCGTAGGTTCATCGCAAATGAGAAGGGAGGGATGACAGATCATGGCCATGGCAATCATCACCCTTTGTTTTTGTCCGCCACTTAACTGGTGGGGATAGCGGTCAAACATATTTTCCGGCTGGGGCAGTTTCACCCTGCTGAACCAGCTGACTGTTTCTTTTTTAGCAGCTTCTCTGCTGATCTTTTTATGGATCAGCAAGGCTTCCATCACCTGGCGGCCGCAGGTCATTACCGGGTTCAGTGAAGTCATGGGCTCCTGGAAGATCATTGCGATCTTATGACCACGTATCTTTTGCATTCCGGGTACACCGGTTTCAAGAAGGTTAACCGAAGTAAGGCCATCTTCAGAAAAATGAATGGCGCCATTGCTGTAGATCGCGGGAGGCTGGGGCAGGAGTTGAAGAATGGAAAGAGAAGTCACGGATTTACCTGAACCACTTTCTCCCACCAGTGCCACTATTTCACCACGGTTTACTTCAAAAGAAATATGCTTAACAGCTGAAGACCTCTTTCCATCACTGGTGAAGTCAACTGATAGATCTGATATGTTCAGAAGTGGCTTAATAAAAATTCTTAGTGCGTTTGATAACTTCTATAAATCAATGATCATTTTTTATTCGCAGGGCTGATCCTGCACCTTGATCATCAGTTTTTTTCCGGGAACAGGATAATACATCATACAGACTGCGCAATCCTGCGGAGCAAGGCTGTCAATGGTAAAATAAAAACTGTCACCCTCTTTTATGGAGGCAGGAAAATTACACCGGCTTCCCAGGGCGAAAACATTTTTGTATTGTTTGCCTGAATGATCATCGGTCCATTGAGCCACATATAAGGCAGTATCCATATTGCCATCCTGCAGGCTGATAGTATAGTTCATACAGCCACCTTTGATCTCCAGTTTACCCTTGAAGCAGGTATCCAAAGCTTTTTTGTTTTTGCAGGATTTTTCTGTTGCCAGTAAAAACAGGGAGCTGAGTAATAATAAAAGTTTCATGAAGGATCATTTATCAAAGCGCTGCAAATATTATGCTATCAAAAACGGAGGTGCCTGACGGTTTGTCCGCCATTGATCAATTGTTTGAGTGAATCCACACCAATGCGCAAATGTCTTTCTACAAATTGTTCGGTTACCTTGCGGTCGCTTTCTTCGGTCTTCACACCTTCCGGTACCATGGGCTGGTCACTTACCAGCAATAATGCACCCGTAGGGATCTTGTTATAAAAACCTACAGCGAAAATGGTGGCCGTTTCCATGTCAATGGCATAAGCGCGGATCTTCTGCAGGTATTCCTTAAATGGTTCATCATGTTCCCATACACGGCGGTTGGTGGTATATACCGTTCCTGTCCAGTAGTCCACTTCGTACTCCCGTATGGTAGTTGAAATCGCTTTCTGCAGGGCAAAGGCCGG
>CBDUBK010000089.1:0-7295 GCA_965365375.1 uncultured bacterium
TCTGCCCTTTCAGTCGTAGCTACCGCGACCGGATCCAACGCGAAGGGCTCACGTTCCGGGGCGGGACTCCCATTATATAGCACGAAAGCAGTAAGATTGCGACTCGCAATTGCGAACGCGACCGGGCGGCCACCTTTAGTCGCCTTCGCCCGGCTCGGGAGTAAAGTAAGTTTCGAACTTGCCGTCCTCGCCCTTGTGCTCGTCCGCGTCTTCGGGCGGATCCTTTTTCTGCGTGATATTGGGCCATTCGGCAGAATATTTGGTGTTGAGTTCGAGCCATTGTTCGAGCCCGTCCTCGGTATCGGGCAGGATCGCCTCGGCGGGGCATTCGGGCTCGCAGACGCCGCAGTCGATGCATTCCGACGGGTTGATGACGAGCATGTTCTCGCCTTCGTAGAAGCAGTCCACCGGGCACACCTCGACGCAGTCGGTGTACTTGCACTTGATGCAGTTTTCGGTGACCACGAAGGGCATGGCGGGATCCGGTTCGAGGCGGCGCGCCTAGTTTAACGAGTCGACATGCGCAACAAAAAAGCCCGGCGATTGCCGGGCTTTGATCAAGCTTTTTCAAGATACTGACTATATGCATATCCTTCTATGCCTTTGTCTGTCCTGATAAGACTCCACTGGTCATTGGTCTGGTTCACAATAGTCACAATCTCATGGTGTGCTGCCTTACCAAGAATGGGCTGGTCAGTTCCGGGTCCTCTTCTTATGTTAAGATTGGATGTTTCGGTAACTACCCTGGCTTTAGTGCCGGAAGTCATATCGGCAACCTTCACATCCAGCACAACATCCCCTGATTTAAAATCCGGATCCAGCTTGTTATATACTGTCCATAACTGGTCCTTAACCTGGCCATTGGGTGCTTCCCCATCAATGTATAAAACCTGGTCCTGCTCGCGAACCTGTAAATTTTTAATACCTGATTGTTTTGCTGCTTCAATCAGTTCCGCGTATTTGGTTTGTACTGCCATAAAAATTATTTAATCGTTAAGTTGTCAGCATTTACTCTTTTTGGACTTAATCCATCGAGCGCAGGTTTCAGTTTCATCCAGTTATCCCTTTCAATAGAACCGGATAAATTGATAACACCATCAGTCACCGTAGCAGTAACCCCGGGATAATCTTTGGTAGCATCTCTTACACCTTTTTCCAGTTCAGCATCTGCGGAGATGACCACAGGTCCTGTATTGATGTTATTACTGGTATCTACCGTAACCTTTGGGTTGTCCTTGTTTTTGTTTTTACAGGAAGTAAAACCCAGGCCGATGGCTACAACGCCCATGAACAACCATGATCTTAGTCTTGTCATTTTATTTGATTTTTTGATGAGAAATTAATTTCAGCGTAAGCCCCCGAGAATCTTGCCAAGCAGGCCGCCTCCGCCTCCCTGGCCCAGGCCGGCTCCACCACCCAGCATGCCAATGAGAGAACCAAGTCCCCCTCCTCCCATCAATCCGCCACCTGCTCCGCCACCACCACGACGGTTCATCATCCTGGAAAGAATCATGGGGCCAGCAATCGCCAGCAATCCTTTCAATAAACTTCCTGTATTGATCCCAGCACTTTGCATTTTTTCTTTTAAACCTCCCGTTAGAAAAGCTGGTTCCGCTCCTGCCTGTTCAGGTTGTACATTGCCTGCTGCAGCTTCCTCGGCAAATTCTCCCAGCAGCGAATATTGTTTTTCATCCACCCCTAGATATTGGGCAATCTTATAGACACCTTCCTCTTCTTCCCGGCTGAAATTCTGGTCTGATTTTGCGAAGGTGATCAGGTCAGTAACGAGTGAATATTTCAATTCACTGTCTTTTAAAATGTTCAAACATTCATTCAGGTCATCAGCATTTAATTCAACAGCAGCTCTTTCTACAAACTGTTGTTGTTCATCTGAAAGTGAAGCTGCAGCACTCAGCTGGTTGAGGTGATCAATTTCTTCCTGGCTTGCAACACGATCGGCCGTGGCCAGCGAAGCGATAGCTCCAAGGTAGGCGCCCTTTTCAAGATCAGTATATCCTGAAAGGAAAGTGGATGGATTACTCATGAGTTGTTTAAGGTGTATTTGCACGAATATTCATGCCACCGCTTTCTGCTATTCCTGTCAGCCTATTGCTTAAATTGAATAAAAATTATTTTATGACCTTCAGGCATGCCATCAGCTGGTTTGAAATTCCTACAATAGATATTGACAGGGCGCAAAGATTTTATGAAGACATCTTCGACATTCAAATGCAGAAGATGGATCTTCCGAATATTAAAATGCGGTTGTTCCCTATCGACGATCCAATGAATATAGGAGGAGCATTATCCTATAATGAGAGTTTTTACAAACCATCTTCAACCGAAGGACCACTCATTTACCTCAATGGAAATCCTGATGTGCAGCAGGTTATTGAGAAGGTAGAAGCTGCAGGAGGGAAAGTACTGGTTCCTAAAACCATGATTTCACCTGACCATGGTTTCATGGCAGTGTTCCTGGATACGGAAGGCAACAGGATCGGGTTGCACAGTATACCCGGCTAATATCGATTGGCCATTGGCCCCCCTTCCTTATCTTCACGCCTTTTTAAATATTATGGCATTACTCGAAAAGCAACTGGTGGTAAAAAAATCAACTTTACCGAATGCAGGAAAAGGACTCTTCACAAAAAAAACAATTCCAAAGGATACACGCATTGTAGAATACAAAGGTCGTGTGCGCACATGGAAAGAAGCTGCACATGAGGATAATGGTTATATCTATTATGTTACACGCAATCATGTAATAGATGCCAAACCATACCCGAAAGCCCTGGCACGTTATGCCAATGATGCAAGAGGTGTCGTACGTATTCCGGGGATTGTAAATAATTCAGATTATATCCAGGATGGTAAAAATGTTTACATCACCTCCAAAAAGGAAATACCTGCAGGTAGCGAGATCCTTGTAGGATATGGAAAAGAATACTGGGATGTGATCCGCCACAATCTGAAAATTGACAAGGCTAAACAAAAAGAAGCCGGCAGGAAAAAAGCTGGCAATAAAAAAGTGAAAGCCAGGTCTAAAAAATCACGATAAAAAATCAATTGTCCATCTCATGGTAAGAACTGCCTGGCTCCTGCTGTGTTTATTCAGCCTCACTACCTGCTCGGTGAGGAAACCTGTTACCAAAATACCGGGACTGCAGGATCTGGCAGGCAAGGATCTTTCCGCAGCAGCGGAACAATATAAACTGCTGATGCGGGAGGTACCTCCAAACAGGTTCCCAAGAAATTTTGATCCGAAGACAGGCAGGCATGAATGGAGTGATTCAGAATGGTGGTGCAGTGGATTCTATCCCGGGAGCCTTTTGTATTTGTTTGAAGAAACAAAAGACAGCAGTCTTTACCGGGAAGCAATGCGGATGTTGAAGCTTCTTGAAAAAGAGCAATACAACCGAACAACCCATGACCTGGGATTCATGATGTATTGCAGTTTTGGTAATGCCAACCGCATTCAGCCAAAGATTGCCTACAACGAGATCCTGATGAATAGTGCTCGTTCACTCATAACCAGGTTCAACCCGGTAGTGGGTTCCATCCGTTCTTGGGATTCCAATCCAAAAGATTTCCTGGTGATCATTGACAATATGATGAACCTGGAACTCCTGTTCTGGGCTACCAAACACTCGGGTGATTCTTCTTATTACAATATTGCCGTAACGCATGCCAACAACACCATAAAAAATCATTTCCGCCCCGATCACAGTTCTTACCACGTACTGAATTACGACCCTGTATCAGGAGTGATCAAAGAAAAAAGAACGGCCCAGGGTTATAGCAATGAATCTGCCTGGGCAAGAGGCCAGGCCTGGGGACTGTACGGATTCGTGATGAGTTACCGCGAGACGAAGGATCCGGCCTACCTGGAACAGGCTCATAAGATTGCAGGTTTTATTTTGAACCATCCAAACCTGCCCGCAGATAAAGTTCCTTATTGGGATTTTAATGCCCCCGGGATACCTGATGCCTTAAGGGATGCGTCGGCAGCCGCCATCATGGCCTCGACACTGCTGGAATTGCAGGAATTTACCGCTGACAAAACCAAGGCACAACAGTATTTAACTGCAGCGGAAACAATGATTGCTTCCCTGTCAAAATCTTATAAGGCAGTACCAGGATCCAATGGAGGATTCGTTCTTGAGCACGGAGTTGGCCACCTGCCTGCCCGCTCAGAGGTGGACGTGGCACTTACCTACGCGGACTATTATTTTATTGAGGCATTGCGGAGGTTGAAAAATAAATAGCCGGCTTGCCCGCCATCCACGTGTCGCAGAAGCTTTAGCGGAGGCGGCAAGCTTTAGCAAAAGTTAGTAACCTGGAGCCGGGAAAGCCCGGGCTCCTAGCAATAAAAAAAGCGGCCTTACGGGACCGCTACCAAAACTACTGCTATATGGAAGGATTGCTAAGAAGTATCTGTCGTTGATGAAGTAAAGTTGCATTAAAACCAGCCCCGGGTCAAGGCGAACGTGCACGAGTTGAAATGAACTGTGTTTGAAATGATAAAAGCAGGCAATTAATTGACGGGCGCTGTCAATCTGGCAAGCCAGGCCGGATTGGAACAGCTCTTGATCAGCCATTGCACCAATAAAAAATAAAACAAGAAGCATGGTACAGGAAAAAGGATCGATTTCCATACATACAGAGAACATCTTTCCCATCATCAAAAAATTCCTTTATTCAGATCACGAGATCTTTTTGCGTGAACTGGTAAGTAACGCGGTGGATGCCACCCAGAAGATCAAAAGACTTTCCTCTTTAGGACAGTACAACCAGGAGCTGGGTGATCTTACCATCCAGGTGAAACTGGATGAAAAGGCTAAAACCATCACTATTTCTGACCGTGGACTGGGAATGACAGCGGAGGAAATCAAAAAATACATTAACCAGATCGCGTTTTCCGGGGCTACCGAGTTCATGGAAAAATTCAAGGAAGCCAATGATGCCAACGAGATCATCGGGCGTTTTGGTTTGGGATTCTATTCCGCTTTCATGGTAGCTGATCAAGTGGAGATCCAGACCCTTTCTTACCAGGAAGGTGCTGAACCCGCACGCTGGATCTGTGATGGCAGCACAGAATTTGAAATTTCTGAGGGTACCCGCACAGAACGCGGTACTGATGTGATCTTATATATCAACAGCGAAAATGAAGAGTTTCTGAAAGAAGAAAAGATCAGGTCCATCCTCGAGAAATATGGCAAGTTTTTACCGGTGCCGATCCAGTTTGGTACCCGCTCCGAATCTGTAGAGGATGGAAAGGATGACAAAGGCGAGACCCAGTATAAGAGTATTGAAGTACCCAATATCATCAACAATACAACACCCATCTGGACCAAACAGCCTTCTGAATTGAAAGATGAAGATTATCTTTCTTTCTACAGGGAATTATATCCTTTTTCAGAAGAACCTTTATTCTGGATCCATTTGAATGTTGACTATCCATTCAACCTTACCGGTGTACTTTATTTTCCCAAACTCAAGAACGATTTCGAGATCCAGCGCAACAAGATCAAGCTTTTCTCAAGGCAGGTATTTATTACTGATGAAGTAAAAGATATCGTTCCAGAATTTTTAATGCTGCTTCATGGTGTGATCGATTCACCTGATATCCCGCTGAATGTCAGCCGGAGTTTTTTACAGGCCGACAGCAATGTAAAAAAGATCAACAGTTATATTACCCGTAAGGTGGCTGATAAACTGAATGAACTTTTCCGCAAGGACAGGAAGGCTTACGAGGAAAAATGGAATGATATCGGGCTGTTTGTAAAATACGGTGCCCTCAGCGAAGAAAAATTCTATGAAAAAGCCAAGGATTTTGTTTTGCTGACCAATACCAAACAGGAACATTTTACATTGGAAGAATACCAGGCAAAAGTGAAGGACTTCCAGACAGGAAAGGATGAAAGACTGGTTTATCTCTATACCATGGATGCTGAAAAACAGGATGCATACATCCAGTCAGCTAACCGGCGGAATTATGATGTGCTGCTGATGAATTCTCCTATTGATAATCATTTCATGCAGCACCTCGAAATGAAACTGGAAAAAACATCTTTCAAGAGAGTGGATGCTGATGTGCTGGATAAACTCATAGAAAAAGAAGAGCAATCCAAACACCAGCTGACTGAAGACGAGACCAAAAAACTCCAGGAAGTTTTTGAGAAAGCCATCAGCAATACAAATATGAAAGTAGAGGTGGAAAGTTTGTCAGCAGAAGAATTGCCTGTTACCATTACCATGGAGGAATGGATGCGCCGTATGAAGGACATGGCCCGCATGGGAGGCGGTGGAATGAATTTTTACGGATCATTGCCCGACACTTATAAAGTAGCCATCAATGCCAATCATCCGCTGGTAACAAAGATCCTCGGTGCTGAGGGTGAACAGCAGACTGCCCTGGCCAAGCAGGCATATGACCTGGCACTGCTTTCACAGGGCATGCTGAAGGGCAGTGAACTCACAGCATTTGTACAAAGAAGTGTCAACCTGATCTGATAAATCATTGAAATGATCAATCCTGCTGAATTAAGATTAGGCAATCTTGTATTATTTAAAACAGGCACCAGGATCATCCCGGTGCCTGTTGATTTTTCTCATTTGGAAATGTTGGCGAAGGGTGAGCTTTCTGTATTCTTTCCCGTGCTGCTGAAACCGGAATGGTTTGAAAAAGCCGGTTTTATTGAAAATAAAAAATACGCGCTGCTTCCTGATGCGCGGGAATTCATTTGCGCACTACCGGTGCAGGGTAACCAGGTGAATGAGATCTATGGGTATATGAAAAATAATAAAGAGTGTTTTGCGAGGGCTACTCTGAATAAGATTCCCATCAGTGAAAATATTTTTCATGTGCATGGTTTGCAGAACCTGCATTATGCTCTGACTGGAAAGGAACTGTCAATTAATATAAAATAAAGGCATAGCCGGGAAGTCCAGCCTCACCTTCTCTTTCCTTTGCTTCCTAGTTTTTTTGGCGGTGAAATACAACTAAACGCAAAGGGCGCTAAGAATACGCAAAGAAGGCGCAAAGAATTCCTCTGCGTTATCTCATTTTCTCCTTTTCTCTGCGGTAAAAAAACTTACTATAAATATTTGTATATCTGCTTATGGTAAGCTGCCAATTCTTCCAATGTTGTCATTTCATCAAAAGGTTCAGCAGGACCCCGGAAAGATTTCCTAACCAGTTTGACCGTTTCTCCATTTACAATTGTTGATTTGGCTCTTTCGAAGATCTTATCAAGAGCCATGGTATCGCTGAGGTTTTGTAATTCCTCTATTTT